>JAJXSZ010000232.1 GCA_021784255.1 Pseudomonadota bacterium
TCCGTCTCTCCGGTGGTTGGCGCATCTGCGTGGTGTCAGGCGAATTCGGCGGGGCGGCGGCGCGGGCGGCGGCCGGGCCATTCGGCGATATGGTGCTCCAACGGCCCCGCGTCGCGCTCGCTCACCGCGCGGCCGATGACCGAGGCGCCTGAGGCGACGACGGTTTCGGCGCGCTGGCTGCGCAGCGGGTGCCAGGGTGGCAGCGGTTTGCCCTCGGCGATCAGGCGATACGCACAGGAGGGTGGTAGCCAGTCGCTCTTGCGCACGATCTTGGGTGTGAGGCGGATGCAGTCCGGCACGCGGCGCTTGCGGTTGGCGTAATCGCGGCACCGGGCCGTCGTCAGGTCGAGGAGACGGCAGGCGACGTTGGTGAAGCTGAGTTCGTCGGTGGCCTCGTCGCGCAGCTTGTGCAGGCAGCAGCGCCCGCAGCCGTCGCAGAGCGATTCCCACTCGCGCGGCGTCATCGCCTCGAGTGTCTTGGTTTCCCAGAACGCAGGCATGGCGGAAGATTTAGGCAGGAAAAGCCCGGAAAGCCAGGGCGACGCCCTGGCTCACGGGGTTGGAAACGTCGCGACCGGATCGTCGCGCTCCGGGGGCGATACCCCCGGGCCTCATTGGTCCGCGATATGCGCGAGCATCGCCTTGAGCGGCGCGTCGCCCTGGTTGTTGCCCTGGAAGTTGAGCACGATCTGCTGTGGCGAGAGCGGCTGGCCGTAATAGCTCTGGTTCCATTCGCTGCGGCTGGACAGCACGCTGCCATCGAGGGCGACCCCCGCGAACAGGCCGCGGTTGCTGGAGAAGGCAACGATGTCGGCGGTCAGGGCGGGGGTGAGGGAGCCCTGTATGCCGGCGCCGTAGGCGGCGACGGCGACGCCGGCATCGGCGCCGAACTTGAAATGGCTGTCGAGCAGCGAGCGCAGGCCCTTGTCGGTCTCGACCACCAGCACGACCTCGCTGTCCTGCACACCGGCCTGCAGGCCGAGGCTGCCGCTGCCGATGCCGTAGAAAGCGGGACCGGACCAGGCGGCCGGACCCGTGGCGCCGGTCGCCGAGCGGCCGACCAGGACGCAGCCGCCGCCGGATCCGCCAAGGATGAAGCCGGCCTTGAAGATGCGCGGGCAGACCATCACCGCCTTCGCCTTCTTCACCAGCGCCACCGCCTGCGGGTTCTGGTTCGGCGCGAACATCTCCTGCAGCGTCAGGGTGGAGCGGTCGACGAGGGATTGCTGGTCGGTCTGGGTCGCGCCGCTGCCGGCGCAGCCGGCGAGCGTCGCAGCGATGGCGAAGGCGCCGAAGAGACGGCGGATCATGCGGTCCTCCTGTTTCCGGTGGCGTTCCTACAAGTCCTGCCGATCGCGCCGCAATTGCGGCGTTGGCGTGGCCGGCGTGCCGCAAATCGGACGGAGCGCGGAAACGCCACCGCTATTCGCCGATCGTGAGCAGCGCCCCGCGTACCCGGGCGGCGCGGAACTGGCGGGCGAAGAGCAGGGCGGCGGCGGCCATCCACAGCGCGTTGAGGCCGGTCGCCCATCCGAGATGGCCCCAGGCGATGACGCCGTGGTTGAGGACCGCGCGCATGCCCTCGAAGACATGCGCCGAGGGCAGGGCGAGGGCGAGCGGGCGCAGCGGCGCCGGCAGTGTCGCGACCGGGTAGAAAACGCAGGAGAACGGGGCCAGGCCGAACAGGACCGACCAGGCGAGCGCCTCCGCGCCCGCGCCATGGCGCAGGATCAGGCTCACCACCGCGAGCGAGACCCACCAGCCCATCGCCATCAGGTTGACCGCGAAGAGGATGAGGATCGGGCCCATGGCGAAAAGGTTGAAGGCATAGAGCGCCCAGGCGAGCAGCACCGCAGGCAGGACGCCGGCGCAGGTGCGCAGGATCGACATCGCGAACAGCGCGGTGACGAGTTCCGCCGGGCGCAGCGGCGAGACGAAGACATGGCCGAGGTTGCGCGACCAGATCTCCTCGAGGAAGGAGATCGCGACCCCCATCTGGCTGCGCAGCGCGATTTCCCACAGCAGCACGCCGCCCAGCAGGACGGAGACGGCGGCGAGCCAGTGACCGGTGGCGCCGGTGGCGCCGAGGCGGGCGGCGAAGAAGCGCGCGGTCAACCCCCAGATCACCATCTGCAACGTCGGCCAGTAGGCGAGTTCGACAAGGCGCGGCCAGGAACGGCGGTAGAGGGCGAGGTGGCGGAACAGCAAGCCCCAGATGCGACGCAGCGACGCGCGCATCAGGCGACGTCCCGCACGCGGTTGCGCGCGATGTCGAGAAAGACTTCTTCGAGGTCCTCGCGGCCGTAGCGGGCGATGAGTTCGGCGGGCGAGCCGCGATCGACGATCCGGCCTTGCTTCATCATCAGGACCTGGTCGCACAGGCGCTCGACCTCGGCCATGTTGTGCGAGGCGAGCAGCAGGGCGCAGCCGCTCTCGGTACGGTAGCGTTCGAGCCAGGTGCGGACGATGTCGCCGGTATCGGGGTCGAGGCTTGCGGTCGGTTCGTCGAGCAGCAGCAATTCGGGACGGTTGATCAACGATTTCGCCAGCGCGACGCGGGTTTTCTGCCCGGCCGAGAGCTGGCCCGCCGGTCGGTCGAGCAGGTCCGCGAGGTCGAGTTCCTCGGCGAGTTCGCCGATCCGCCGCGCCGGATGCGCCACGTCGTAGAGGTGGGCGTAGACGGTCAGATTCTCGCGCACCGAGAGACGGTGCGGCAGGGCCACGTAGGGCGACGAGAAGTTCATGCGCGCCAGGGCGGCGAACCGGTCACGCGCCATGTCGTGGCCGAGCGCCATGATGCGGCCCTGGGTCGGGATCAGGAGACCGAGCAGCATGGCGATGGTCGTCGTTTTGCCGGCGCCATTGCCGCCGAGCAGGCCCACGGTCGCACCGCGCTCCACCGCGAAGGAGATCGCGTCCACGGCGGGCGCGGCGCCACCGGGGTAACGCTTGGTGAGGTTTTCGACGAACAGCGCGAGCATGGCGCGTGGTTATGCGCGCAGCGCCGACGGAGCAAGCCATGCCGGACGCGCGGCGCGGCGGGCGCCGTCGCTCAGGTGGGGGCGGCGCGGCTGGCGCGTTGGCCGGCGGTGGGGTGCGAGGCACCGCTCAGGCTCGCGGCGAGGGCGTCATGCAGCCATCCGCCCGGCATGCCGTGCAGGAAAATCGCCTGCCGCCGGGCCAGATGTTCGGCCGTCATGCCGACCTGATCGGGGCGGAAGAATTGCGGGTCGCTGGTGAACATCAGGTAGGCCTGCATCTCGTTGTACATCAGCTCCTCGTTGGTCGTGTCGTAGCCCTCGGAGCCGAGGAAGCGGCGCACCGAGGCCCGTTCCCCGGCGGTCAACGTCGTGTGCCAGAAGTGCCGGACGAAGCGCGCGTAATCGGGATCGCTGAAAAAGATGCCGTGCGATAGCTCGTGATGCAGGATCGCGTAGCGCGCGGCCAGCGTGATGTCGGGGTGGGCGCCCACCGCGGGGATCGAAATGAGGCCGCGGCGGATGCCGGGAGCGAACCAGCCCTCCTGCGTCAGCAGGCGGCGCAACGTTTCTTCGTCGGCGCCGAGTGCGATCTTCGCGGCATCGGCCAGCGCGAAGAAGCGACGCAACGAGGCCGCGCTGTAGTCGTGGCCATAATAATAGGTCGCGATCGTTGCGCCATCGTTGCGGATGGCGGCAAGCAGCTCGGGCTCGCTCAGCACACGATCGCGCGGCGTGCCGGACTTTTCGATCAGCGCCGCGACGCGATCGAGCATCAGGCCCTGCTGCTGCATGGTGGCGAAATCCAGCACCAGGACACGCGCCGCGTGGGCGAAGCGGAAAACGGTCACGCCCGGGGCGGTGGCGTTGTGCAGGATCGCGCGTTCGGTCGCGTCGCGGATGAGGAATTCGGGCCGGCGCGCGGGGTTTGGCGGCGGTGGGCTGGCGGGGGCGGGCCCGCTCGCCGTGCCGTGGTTGGCGTGGCGGGTCAGGAAATACGCCGCG
>JAJXSZ010000233.1 GCA_021784255.1 Pseudomonadota bacterium
CCCCGCCAGCACGAAAGCCGGCAGCAGGCAGACATAATAGAGCAGGATGTTGAGGAACTCGTCGCCGAACGTCGCCGGGTTCTGCAGGCGCAGCGGGTTGAACGGGTCGAGATCCG
Source organism: Pseudomonadota bacterium (assembly GCA_021784255.1). Lineage (GTDB taxonomy): Bacteria > Pseudomonadota > Alphaproteobacteria > Acetobacterales > Acetobacteraceae > JAJXXT01. The sequence goes on from JAJXSZ010000233.1 coordinate 117, forward strand.
CGGCCAAGGCGCCGAAGCCGATTGCCAGGATCAGCGCCGTCGGCAGCCATGCCAGCACCGGCTTCGCATACCGCTCAAACCAGGCCTCGGCGAGCGCCAGCGCGACACCGGAAACGGCGAACCCGGCGAGCACGATGGAAATGACCCAGTAGCCATAGGCCGACCAGGTCGCAACCGCGAAGGCACGGGTGAGGGCGATCTCGAAACCGACGGTCGCGGCCGAGACGAGATACAGCGGCAGCATGCTAGCGCGGCCAGATTTTTCGTTGCAGGAACGAAAACAGCAGCGCGTCGAAACGGTGTGGCGCATCGACGAACATCGCGTGGCCGACGCCCTGCATCACCACGGTCTCGACATGCGGATCGCGGCGGGCGACGTTGGCGGCCTGGGCCGCGAGCCAGGGGCGGACGATGTAGAGCGTCGGCTTCTGCATACCGTAGAGCGCGTCGCGCCAGTAGCCGGGCGGTTCGGGGTAGCGCAACAGCTTCTCTGCGGCCCATTTCGGCGTCACCAGCGCCGCTCGTGTCAGGCGCTCGAGATAGCCGGGTGACTGGGGGCGGAGGAACATGCTGCGCACGAAGCCGTGCATGACGACCGGCCAGGGCGGCGGCGGGCCCTGGCGTGGCGGCGAGGGCGTGGGCCAGGGCTGCTCACCCACCGAGTTGTCGATCAGCAGCAGCCCGGCCACGCGCGCATCGCCATGGGTATGGATATAGGCGAGCACGTCGAGCACGCCCAATGACCAGCCGCCGAGCAGCGCCGGTTCGGGGCCCAGGTGCTGCAGCAGTTCGGCGATATCCTGTGCACGGCGCTGGTCGTCATAGCCCGAAGGCGCGACCTCGCTGCGGCCCTGGCCACGCGGGTCCAGGGCGACCACACGGTACCGGGTCGAGAAGGTCGCGATCTGGTGCGCGAAGATCCAGGCCGGCATGGTCCAGCCGGGGATCAGCACGATGGTGGGCGCAGAGGGCGCGCCAGCCGTGATCGCGTGCAGGCGCACGCCATCCGAGGTGCGGAAAAAGAGATCGCTGCCTCGCGCCGGCGCGGCCAGCGCGGAAAGGGCGGGCGCCAGCAGGCAGAGCAGCAGCGTTGCCCGGATGGCGCGCATGGCGTTCACTGGCGCGCCGGGCATGGTTCTGTCAACGAATCGCGCATGAAGCCGCCACCGGATACCGAGCCGTCCGACCGCCCGCCCGACGCCGCGGGGCCGCAGCGCCGTGGCGCGTTGATCGCGATCGTGGTCATCCTGCTCCTCGGCGTTGCCGGCTGGTGGATTTCGGCGCGGCTGCGCCAGGCCAGCAGTATTCAGGATTGCGTGATGCAGGGGCGCCACAATTGCGCGCCGGTCGGCAACTAGGGTAACCGCGGGGCCTGCCTGAGCCTGTCCGGCTCAGCCGCCGCAGAGCGCCCGGGTGACATCCAGCAGCACGTTGGCACCCGCCACCAGGTCTTCCGCCGGCGTATGTTCGCGCGGATTGTGACTGATGCCGCCGGCGCTGGGCACGAAAATCATCGCCGTGGGGCAGAGCCGCGCTATCATCTGCGCATCGTGGCCCGCGCCCGAGGTCATGCGCCGGCTGCGCAGCCCGCGCCGGGTCGCCGCCTGCTCGATGGCCGCGACGACGGCGCCATCGAAGGCGACCGGCGCGAAGCGGGCAAGGCGCTCGGTCTGGATCGTCACCCCCTCCGCCGCCGCCAGCTCATCGAGATAACGCGCAAGCGCCAGCTCTTCCTCGCGCAGCCGCTCCTCGTCGGGATCGCGCAGGTCGACGGTGAAACTCGCGCGCGAGGGCACGACGTTGATCGCATTCGGCTCGAACGTCATGCAGCCGACGGTGGCGACGGTGGGCGCGTTGCCGCGCGTCACGCGCTCGCGCAGGAAGGTCACCACCCGGGCCGCCGCCTGCCCCGCGTCGTGGCGCATGCGCATCGGTGTGGTGCCGGCATGGTTGGCTTCGCCCTCGATCGTCACGCGCTGCCAGGAGATGCCCTGGACATTCTCCACGGCGCCGATCGGAATGCCCTGGTGTTCCAGCACCGGCCCCTGCTCGACATGGATTTCGAGGTAGGCATGCGGGCGCAGAAAACCCGGTTCCTGCGTGCCCGCATAGCCGATGCGCGCCAGTTCCTCGCCCAGCACCGTGCCGTCCGTGCCCACCGTCGCGAGCGCCTCGGCGACGCCGAGCCCGCCGGCATAGGCGAGCGAGCCGAGCATATCGGGTGCGTAACGAACACCCTCCTCGTTGGTGAACGCCGCGACCGCGAGCGGCCGCTGCGGCCGCGCCCCGGCCGCCTTGAGCGTCTCGATCACCTCGAGCCCGCTCAGCACGCCGAAGCAGCCGTCATAGATCCCGGCATTGATTACCGTGTCGATATGCGAGCCGAGCATCAGCGGCGCGGCCCCCTCGGCGCCAGTGCGCCACAGCCCGACCAGGTTGCCGACCCGGTCCACCAGGATCTCGAGCCCGGCCTCGCGCATCCATCCACCGACGCGATCGCGCCCCAGCCGATCGGTATCGGAGGCGGCGAGCCGGGTCAGCTTTCCGCCGTCGTCCCGGCCGATCTCGCCGAGTGTCCTGAGCCGGCCGAGCAGGCGTTCGGCGTCGATGTCGAGTTCAGTCATCACGAAGCTCCGGGAGAGGCGCAGGGTATGGCGACAGGTGGTCGCGGACGAGCTGCACGAAGAAACGGGTACCGACCGGCAGAGCCTGGTCATTGAAGTCGTATTGCGGATTATGCAGCGGCGCCGACGCCTCGCCATTGCCGATGAAGGCGAAGCAGCCGGGGACGTGCAGCAGGAAACGGGCAAAATCCTCCGATCCCGTGTTGGGCGCGAATGTTTCGACCACGCTCCCGATACCCGGGGTCGCCCTCGCCGCCCGCAGCGCCACGGCCGCGGCATCCGCGTCGTTGATCGTCGGCACGAACTCGCGCGTGTAGGTGATCTCACAGTCGATCCCGTAGCCAGCCGCGGTGCCCATGGCGATGCGCCGCAGCTCCGCCTCGATCGCCTGGCTCACCTCGGGATCGAAGCTCCTCGCGTCGCCCAGGATGCGCGCGGTGCCCGGCAGCACGTTGCGCGTGCCATCCGTCAGCAGCTCGGTCACCGAGACGACCGCCGTCACGTCCGGCGTCATGCGGCGCGAGACGATGGTTTGCAGGCCCAGCACCAGCGAGCACGCCGCGACCATCACCTCGCGTCCGGCATCGGGACGCGAGGCGTGCCCGCCCACGCCATTCAGGACGATTTCGAAATTATCCTCCGCCGACATCACTGCCCCGCCGCGCGCGCGCAGGGCGCCGACCGCCAGCCCGGGCATGTTGTGCAACCCGTAGATCGTCTCGAAAGGGAACCGCTTGAGGAGGCCGTCGGCCAGCATCGCCAGCGCGCCCTTGCCCCACTCCTCGGCGGGCTGAAAGACGAACCGCACGGTGCCATCGAAGCCGCCCTCGGCCGCGAGGATTCTCGCCGCCCCGAGCAGCATCGTCGTATGCCCGTCATGCCCGCAGGCGTGCATCAGGCCGGGGTTGCGCGAACGGTGCCCAAGCTCCCCCTGCTCGGCGATGCGCAGCGCATCCATGTCGGCGCGCAGCGCGATCGAGCGGTTGCCTTTCCCGCGCCGCAGCGTCGCCACCACACCGGTGCCGCCGACGCCTTCGACGACCTCGTCGAGGCCGAAGGCGCGCAGCCGCTCCGCCACCAGCCGGCTGGTCCGGTGTTCCTCGAAACCGAACTCCGGATGGGCGTGGAAGTCCCGGCGCCAGTCGCGCAACTCCGTCCAGAAACGGTCGTCAATGGTCATCGGCTCCCCTGGTGCCCCGCGGGCCGGGCGACTCTAGGCACGCTTTTCGCCCGATTTGAAGAT
>JAJXSZ010000027.1 GCA_021784255.1 Pseudomonadota bacterium
CAGCGGCAAATCGGTGCTGCTCATTACCCACAGCGTCGAGGAAGCGCTGTTCATGGGCACGAAGCTGATCGTGATGTCGCCCCGGCCCGGCCGGATCGCGCATGCGTTCGAGCTCTCGTTTTCCCGACAATTCCTCGCCGGTCAGACGGCGCGCTCGGTCAAGGCATCGGCCGATTTCATCGCGCTGCGCGAACAGGTTCTTCAGATCATCTTTGCGGATGAGGAGGCGGTATGACCGACTATCCGGCTGCCGGAACAGCACCGCAGCCCGCCCAGCATCGCGGCCTTCTCGCACGGCTCGCGCGCGCACGCCCGACCCAGCCGGGAGAAATCTATGGCGTTCCCGGTGCGGGCGAGACGCGGATGCTGAGCATCGCCACCATTGCCGCGCTCGTCTTCATCTGGTGGCTTGCGACCACGTTGGGCTGGGTCAAGCCGTTGTTCGTGCCCTCGCCCCAAGCCATCGTGCAGAGCTTCATCACCATCCTGCGCCGGGGCTACACCGGTGAGCCGCTCTGGGTGCATGTGGGAATTTCCGCCGCGCGCGTGTTCGGCGCCTTCCTGCTCGCCTGTCTGGTCGGGATTCCGCTTGGCCTGGCGATGGGAGTAAGCCCGGTGATGCGCGGCATCTTCGATCCGCCGATCGAGTTCTACCGGCCGATCCCGCCGCTCGCCTACCTGCCGCTGATGATCATCTGGTTCGGCATCGGCGAGACTTCCAAGGTATTGCTGATCTTTCTCTCGGTTTTCGCACCGGTGGCGCTGGGCGCACGTTCGGGCGTTCGCTCGGCCGCGATCGAGCAGATCCATGCCGCATATTCGTTCGGCGCAACACGCTGGCAGGTACTCATCCGCGTGATCCTGCCATCGGCCATGCCGGAAATCCTTACGGCAATGCGGATCGGCATCGGCTTCGGCTGGACGACGCTGGTCGCGGCGGAGATGGTCGCCGCCACATCGGGCATCGGCTATATGGTGCTTTCCGCGTCACAGTTTTTACAGACTTCGATTGTGATCATGGGCATCATCGTGATCGCCGCGATCGCATACGTGTTCGATCTCCTGATGCGCATGCTCGAGCGGCGTCTGGTTCCGTGGAAGGGCAGAATGTGATGGCGGTGAGATACCTGAAGCAGGCGACGCGGACGGCCGAGACCGGCGGGGACGAGGTGCGTGCGCGGGTGGCGCAGATGCTGCACGAGCTCGAGACCGAGGGAGAGTCCGCGGCGCGTCGTTTCGCACGTGAACTCGATCGGTGGGATGGTCCGATCGAGGTCGACGCGGAGACACTGGCGGCGGCGCGCGCAGCCGTCCCGGAGCGTCTGCAAAACGATATTCGTTTCGCACACGACAACATTCGCCGCTTTGCCGAGGCACAGCGTGCCACGATACGCGATTGCGAGATCGAGATCGTGCCCGGTTTCCGGGCAGGCCAGCGTCAGATCCCGGTGCGCGCCGCCGGATGCTACGTTCCGGGTGGCCGCTACAGCCACATTGCCTCCGCCATCATGACGATCACGACCGCGAGGGTGGCGGGTGTGGCCGACATCACCGCCTGCGCGCCGCCGCGCCCCGGCGTGGGCATCGATCCAGCGACCCTGTTCACCATGGAGGTCTGCGGTGCCGACCACATGCTCGCCATCGGCGGGGTGCAGGGCATCGCGGCGATGGCCTTCGGTATGTTCGGCGCACCGAAGGCGGATATCCTCGTGGGCCCGGGCAACCAATACGTTGCTGAAGCAAAGCGCTCTTTGTACGGACGGCTTGGCATCGATCTCGTTGCCGGCCCCACCGACTCCATGGTGATTGCCGACGCCTCTGCCGATCCGGACCTGGTTGCGGCTGATCTCGTAGGGCAGGCCGAGCACGGGTACAACTCGCCGGTGTGGCTGGTGACGACGGATCAGGAGCTTGCCCGAGCCGTGCTCGCGGCGGCACCACGGCTGATCGCTGCCCTCCCGAACTTTAACGCCGGTAACGCCGCGGCCGCATGGCGCGATTGCGCCGAGGTCATCCTCTGCGACGACCGCGAGGATATGGCGCAGGTCGCCGACCGTTACGCACCCGAACATTTGCAGGTGCAGGCGGCGGAGCCGGATTGGTGGCTCGCTCGCCTGCGCGCCTATGGCTCGTTGTTCCTCGGCGAGGAAACGACCGTCGCCTTCGGTGACAAGGCCGCCGGACCAAATCATGTCCTGCCAACCTCCGGTTCGGCGCGCTACACGGGCGGGTTGTCGGTGCACAAGTTCATGAAGACGGTGACATGGCAGCGCGCAACTCGCGAAGGGGCGCGACCGATTGCAGAAGCGACCGCACGCATCTCCCGCCTCGAGGGCATGGAGGGCCATGCGCGGACCGCCGAGATTCGGTTGCGCAAGTTTTTCCCCGACGCGGCGCTGGATCTTACGGTCCCAGGGGCCGACCGATCATCGGCATAGCGCCGCCACTGCGGAACTGGATGTCGGACCTTGGAGTCTGTGCCGAAGCGGTTCCGACATGAAGCGGGCTGGGCAGCCGGGTTAGGACGTGACTCGTCAGGGCTGCAACACTCTCGACGAGATTGCGATGCGGACCCCGACCACCCGGTCGGCCGCATCGCCGCGCTGGGCTGTGCGATGGAAGCGACCCGATCGATGCCGAATGGGAGATCGTCGCACCGTTCCTGCCTGGTGCGGCGCTGTGTGGCCGCAAGCACCACGCGATGGTCGATACCGATGACCCTGCGCTCAAGCCGCACGTCCACGCAGCCGATATCCAGGACCGCGACGGTGCGGCGCCGCCGCTCGCATCACGGCCGCGCTGGCCGTTCGTAAAACAGGCCTTTGCCGTCGCCGGCTATCAGGGGCCGTGGCTCGCCGCCTGCCCGCCATAGCAGGTGCGCCGGGTCCTCCGGTCGACATCCACCTCCACCGTCTCAAAGCATCCGACACTTGCCGGCGCACCGCAGGATGATGTGTCATGCCATCGGCTGGGACGCGTGGAACAGGCTCGAGACATTGGGGGCGGGCCGGCGCTCCCACCGCTCGACTGCAAAATTCCGAGCGCGGTGCGGAACTGCATGCCGGCATCGTTGACACGGATGTCGATCGGGCCCTCACGGCCGAGGCCAACGACGGCTGGCAGCGCAGTGGCATTGGACGAGGTCACGTCAACACGGGCCTGCGCCACGTGATTGTCGGCCGCCTGCCACGTTGCGGCGGCAGCGGGCACTTGTCTCGGTTGCGGCCGCTGCCCACGATGGGGCCACCGTGCCCGGCAGGGCACCGCGCGATCGCGACGCTGATGCACGGCGACGAGCCCGTCACCAATGCCCGAACGCCCGTGAGGTTGCCGAGTTCGAATATCGGGAACGATTTTTAGGCCTTGCCTGGACCTACCGTCCAAGCGCCGTTGTGATGTTCGTCAGCCCAATGCGCAGGAATGGATCGGAATGGACGTAGAAATACTGCGCCCCGTGCTGTCGCCAGACCGGCAGTTCATCCAGGGTCACCAGCGTACCCGCGATCCTGCCGGCGGCGCGGATCTTGCCGATGGCAAATCCAACCTTTTCCATCACCGCCAGAGGCCGCGGTTGCCCGAATGGTGGCGCTGGCGGATGGCCCATGTTCTGGGACAGGTCGCCGGGACCGACAAAAAAGACGTCGACACCTTCAACCGCGAGGAGATCGTCGAGGTTATCAAGCGCCTCGAGTGTTTCGATCATCACGATAACGATACGTTTCGCGTGGTCGGTGGGGCAGGCGTAACGCACAGCATCGACAATGGCGCGCGCCTGGTCCGCCGTATCGACCATCGGCACCATCAAGCCATCGGCACCGGCATTGAGATAGCGGATCAGGATCGGCCGCTCATGTGAATGAGGCCGGACAATGGCCGCCCCGCCCGCGCCGCGGATGGCCTGCGCGGTCAGCCGAACATCTTCGAAGCTCCATGTCCCATGCTCGCAGTCGACAAAGATGGCATCGGCCCCGAGTTCCACCAGCCGGACCGCCAGCCCTGACGACGCGTGATGAGGCGTTAGCATGGCAAGCGATTCGCCCATCGCAAGGCGCTCGCGCAATCTGGCTCCATTCATGGCAGATCCTTTTGACAGATTGTTTGGTTCGGCTCCGCAACCGAACAATGGATCGGAGGGTCAGACGCCGCGCGATGAGCGTTGATCATCAGCAAAGGCTGCCGCCCGGTGCGTAGCGACGGTGATGTTGTCCGTTCACCGGCCACGGTCTCAACCCGCAGCGGTCAGGTCTAGGCAAAACGCACGGATCCGATCGCACGCCTTGCGCAACGACGCCTCATCCGTGGCACAAGACAGGCGCACATAGGGACTTGCCCCATACGCAGCTCCCTGCACCGTCGCGACGTGCTTCTCCTCGAGCAGGGCGGTCGCGAAATCCGTATCGGTTACGATCCGACGTCCGCCTCCACTGGTTTTTTCAAGGCAGCCGGCGACATTGACAAAAACGTAAAAAGCGCCCTCGGGCTTGTGGCAGCTGAGGCCGGGCACACCGTTCAGCAGCGAGACGACGACATCGCGGCGGGTGCGGTAGGTTGCCGCACGCTCGCGCAACAGATCCTGCGGGCCGTCGAGGGCGGCCACGGCCGCGGCCTGCCCGATCGTCGAGATCCCATTCGTGGACTGGCCCTGGACATTTTCCATCGCCCTGATGAGCCGCCGGGGCCCGCCGCAGAACCCGACGCGCCAACCCGTCATCGCATAGGCCTTCGATACGCCGTTGACGGTCAGCGTCCGTTCGCGCAGCCGTGGCTCGACCTGGGCCACGGTGCAGAAGCTGGCATCGTCGTAGAGCAGATGCTCGTAGATGTCGTCGGTCATGATCCACACATGCGGGTGGCGCATCATGACATCCGTGAGAGCCTGCATGTCCGCCCAGGAGCATGCTGCGCCGGTTGGATTCCCCGGGAAATTCAGGAGCAACCATTTCGTTCGCGGCGTGATGGCGACCGCCAGCGCCGCCGCCTGAAGCCGGAAGCCGTGATTCTGCGGGCACGGCACGAACACCGGCTTTGCTCCGGCAAATTTCGCCATGTCCCGGTAGCTGATCCAGGCCGGAGTCGGAATGATGACTTCGTCGCCCGGGTTGCAGGTCGCCATGAACGCGTCGAAAATGGCCTGCTTGGCGCCGTTGGTGATGAGGATCTCGTCCGGCGCATAATCGAGACCATTGTCGCGGCGAAATTTCCGCTGCACGGCAGCCTTAAGCGCCGCCGTCCCGGCGACTGGGGGGTACCTGGTATCGCCGCCTTCCGCCGCCAGGGTCGCAGCCGCGAGCACGTGCGGCGGCGTCGGAAAATCGGGCTCGCCGACCGCCAGGCTGATGACCTCAACACCTTCAGCGCGCAACCGGCGTGCCGTTTCGGCCATCGCGGTGGCGGCGGATTCCTCGACCCCCTCGAGGCGGTCTGCCAATCCCGGAACGATCATGTCATCTCTCTCGGAAAACACTCAGCGCGGGCGGCCGAGTTCGCGGCTGATCGCGATGTCGCCGCTCTGGTCACGCTGGAAGCTCGGCGCGATGGCGATGTCTTCGACCATGGCACGTGGCGGCAGCGCGCAGACGAGCAGGATCATGCGCGCGACATCCTCGGGGTCCAGCATGCGAGCGCGCTCGGCGGGGCTCGGCGGGCGCGCGCGACTGTCCATGATCGGCGTGTTGATTTCGCCGGGCAGAATGGTCGTCGCGCGAAGACCCTCGTTACGATAAGTCGCTCGCAGATAGCCCATGAAGTTCTGCACCGCAGCTTTGGCGGCACCGTAAGGAGCGCCGCCCAGCAGGTTTGGCCGCAGGGCGGCGAGAGAGGATACGGTGACGATGGTGCCGGCGCCGCGCGCCAGCATGTCCGGCAGGACACATTTGACGGCCACGTAGACGGCGGTGAGGTTCACGTTGATCGTCGTGTCCCACTGGTCGTCCGGCATCCACTGCATGTTCTTGATCGGCGGAGCCGAGCCAGCATTGTTGATGAGGGTGTCCACGGGACCGAGCTGCGCCCGGATGGCCGCAAATACCATTCGGATATCGGAAGGTTCGGCGAGGTCGACGGGAAACGCCGTCGACAGGCCACCAGCGTCGCGGATCATGGCGGCTGTCTCATCGAGAGTGTCCGACCTTCGCCCGATCAGAGCCGTGTGGCTGCCTGCGGCGGCGAGCAGCCGCGCTGTCGCTCGGCCGAGCCCTCCGCCGGCGCCGGTGATGACAGAAATTGTTCCGTCGAGGACATGTTCAACCATAGCCATAGTCCCGGCGAGCGCCGGCCTGGGTCACCAATCCATCGTGCAGATCGCGTTCCACCAGCGACCGGTCTCGTTCCGCCGGTTCACCCCAACCGCCGCCGCCCGGCGTTTCGATCACCAGGGCCTGCCGGTCCGCCAGGATCACGCGCCCTTTCGTCGGCACCGGCGTGTTGCCGAGCTCGACCCGTCCCGGCGCCCCGGGCTTGCCGCCGAGCAGACCGAAACACGGATGGCGAACGTGTTCGGTGTTGAGATAGATGTTCATCGGCGCCCCGGAGATGTTGCGGATGACGCCGCGCTGCGCCAGCCCGCCGCGGAAGCGCCCGGGGCCGCCCGAATCGGCGATCAGCTCCTTGCGCTCGATCACGACGGGAACGGAACGTTCGTAGATCTCAACCGGCGTGACCTTGCAATTCGAAGGGAAGGACAGCGTGTCGTTGCCGTCGAGCTGATAGCGTCCTCCCTGTCCGCCGTGAAAGTTCTGAATTGAGCTGTAGGGTGTGCCGTCCTGTCGTGTTCCGGTACAGTTTATCCCCCAAATCGGGGCCCCCCCGCTGTCGGCTTGCACGAGTTCGGGGAGGACGTCGGCCAAGGCACGAAAAATGAGTGAGGGGATGGTATGCCCCACCAGGTTGCGCGCCGCTCCCGCCGCTGTGGCACGCGGGTTCAGGATGGATCCTTCCGGTGCCGAATCGGTACAAGGGCGGGCACAGCCCTCATTATTGGGCGAAACCGGATCGAGCAGGCACTTCAGCGCATAGAGACTGTGAGCGATGCGGTAATGCGGCGCGACATTGATACCGTATTCGACCTGGGGGGACGTGCCCTCATAGTCAACGTGAATGCTGTCGTCATGGACATGCACCGCCGCACGGAGCGTGATGTCGGCATCGATGCCGTCCAGTACCATCTCCGCAGAGTAGACGCCGTTCGGCAACCTGCGGATCGCGCCGCGCATGTGCGATTCCGAGCGCGTATAGATGGCTTGGGCCAAGTCGCCGAGCCCGTTCAACTCGTATTCGCGCAGGAACGCGAGAACTTCGCGCCGCATCACGTCGTTTGCTGCAACCATGGAGTTGATGTCGCCGAGGACTTCCTCGGGCAGGCGTGACGACGACGCGATGATGTCGAAGATGTCCTGGTTCGCCACACCCTCGCGAAACAGCTTGAGGATGGGAAGGCGGATGCCTTCCTCGAACACGTCCACCGAATCCGGAGATTGCGGCCGTCCGCCCACATCGGGCAGATGGGCGATGCACCCGGCATAAGCGACGATCGTGCCCTGGTGAAAGATCGGTGTCACCATGACAAGATCAGGCGGGTGCCCGGTGCCGATGCGCGAGTTGTTGGTTGCCAGAACGTCGCCGGGCTTGAGCGTGTGTGGCGGGTGCGCCTTCAAAAAATACGTCTTCACCGCCATCGGCAGCGTGCTGATGAAGACCGGGATCGCCAGCGTGCATTGGGCGAGCGCGTTGCCATCCGCGTCCATCAGAACGGTCACGAAATCATGATTTTCGCGAACGATCGGCGAGAATGCAGTCCGCCCGAGTGCGAGGTCGGCCTGGTCGGTGATGAAAACCAGGCGGTTCCACAGCATTTGCAGGATGATGGGGTCGGCGAAATTCATGTTGCTCTCCCTCAGGTCAGGGCGATGACGAGGTTGCGCTGCCCGTCGAGCGTCGCATGACCCGATGGACCGATGACGGCCGTCGATTCCTTTTGCTCGACAATAGCGGGGCCCGCGATCTCCTGACCCGGTTCCAGGGCGTAATGATCGTAGACAGGCGTCGATACATAGGCCCGCGCTTCCTCGAAGTAGACGGGCCGGCGTCCGCGCAACGCGTTTCTGTCACAGCGCTCGGTGCGGATCGAACCGCCCGTGCCGATGGCGCCGCTGGCGCGGAGCCGCCAGGTGATCACCTCAATTCCGGTCCCCTCCACCTCGCGGCCATAGAGCTGGAGATAGGTGGAACGGAAGGCGACCCGCACGGCCGATGTAAACAGATCGAGCGGCGTGCTCAACTCCGGCAGCCCGATGGTGATCTCATAGCCCTGGCCGATGTGGCGCATGTCGGCTGAGAACGTGTAGGTGACGTCATCGACGGACAGGCGGGCCGCGGCGAGAGCGGGCGCGGCATCGGCGACCAGCCTGGCGCGGATCCGCTCGAGCATCCCCGTGTCGAGCTGATTGAGCGAAACCGGCGCGCTGGCGGCGACGTCGACCGCCACCGGAGCCGCCAAAAGACCCAGCGCCGAGTTGACCCCGGCACCCAGCGGGCACACCACGCGCCTGACGCCGATCTTGCGTGCGACGCCATAGGCATGCACGGGGCCGGCGCCGCCGAACGCGATCATCGACAGGCGGCTCGGGTCGACGCCGCCATCCATGGCATGCATGATCGCCGCGCGCGCCATGGCGTCGTTGACGAGGTCGTGCACGCCTTGGGCGCAACGCTCGGGCGCCAGCTGCAGTTCGCGGGCCAGGCGTTCGAGCGCCGTCTGAGCGGCTGCGCGATCCAGCCGGAACGTGCCGCCAAGGAACGAGTCCTCATGCAGGTAGCCCAGGATCAGATCGACGTCGGTCACCGTCGGTTCGGCGCCGCCGAGTCCGTAACAAGCAGGGCCCGGCGCCGCACCGGCCGAACGTGGTCCCACCGCCAGCATGCCGAGTGGCCCTGCATGCGCAATCGAACCGCCTCCTGACCCGATCTCGATCATCTGCACGGATTGGATCTTGAGCGGCAGGCCGCTGCCGCGCCGGAACCTTGCCGCGTGCGCTACCTCCAGTTCCGGAGCGATGCGCGGGCGACCATCCAGCAGCATGCAGAGTTTGGCGGTGGTGCCGCCCATGTCAAACGACAGGAGATCGCCGTTGCCACTCCGCCGCGCATAGTCGCCGGCGGCCACGACACCTGCCGCGGGACCGGATTCGATCATACGGACCGGCAGCTCGCTGGCGGTGACGCCCGGAACGACGCCCCCCGAGGACGTCATCCACAGCAATTGCCCCGTCCCGCGCCGCGCCAGTTCACCCTCAAGCTGGGCCACGTGTCCGGACATCAGCGGGCGCGTATAGGCATTCGCCGCGGTCGTGGAAGCGCGGTCGTATTCGCGGATTTCGGGGCAGACCGCCGAGGAGAGTGACACCGCGACACCCGGCAACTGCTCGCGCAGCAGAGCGCCGATGCGCTCCTCGTGCTCGGTATAGCGATAGCCGTGCAGGAGGCAGACCGCGACCGAGGCAATACCGCGCGCCTTGATCGCCGCGGCGATCGCTCTCACGCCAGCCTCGTCAAGCGGCACCAGGACGTCGCCGTCAACCGTCACCCGTTCGATCGCGCCGAAGCAGTCCGTGCGCGCCACCAGCGGCTCCGAAAACTGCAGCTTCAGATCGTACAGATCATAGCGACTTTCGGTGCGGATGCGCAGGATATCCTGGAACCCGTCGGTGGTGACGAGCGCCGTCCGCGCACCACGCCGCTCCAGCACCGCATTGGTAACAACGGTCGTCGCGCCGAAGATCGCCGCCACGTCGCGGCCGTGGCTCTGGCGCATGTCCAGCAGCTCGTCGATGCCCTGCAGCACCGCACGAGACGGGTCGTCAGGCGTGCTCAGTACCTTATGGGTATGAACCACGCCGGCATCGTCGAGCAGAGCCAGGTCGGTGAAGGTGCCGCCTGTGTCGAAGGCGAGTTTCATCAGGGGCCTCGGGCAGTTGCGATGATGCAGACCGTCAGACGGTCGGAAAGACGGTGTCGTCCGGTGCCATGTCCAGGCGACCGGTCATGAAGAGCGAGCCTAGTTGCTGATGGGTGATCGCGGAGGGGGGGCCAGTCCAGATCACCTGGCCGAGACGCAGGACCGCGACGCGCTTCGCGACCTCCATGGCCTTGCGTGTGTTCTGCTCGACCAGCAACACGGTGCAGCCTTCCGCGTTGATCCGCAGCATCTCCGCGAAGACCTGGTGGATGGCTTGCGGCGAGAGGCCGACGGACGGTTCGTCGATGAGCAGCAACCGGGGCCGCTGCAGCATCGCCATTCCCATTTCCAGCATCTGCTGCTCGCCGCCCGAGAGATACCCCGCGGGATAGCGGCGCCGTTCGCGAAGAATCGGGAAAAGATCGAACACAAAGTCCCGGTCGGCGCGCCGCGTTCCCGGAATTGTGCATGACGCCATGTCCAAGTTCTCATCCACGGACATGAGCGGAAAATTGCAACGACCCTGCGGCACGAACGCAATGCCGCGGCGGCGGATGTCGCGCGGCTTGCGACCGCTGATACGCTCGCCATTCCAGACAATCGAACCGCCGGTGACGGCGGTCATTCCGAAGATCGTCTTCAACAGTGTCGACTTGCCCGCGCCGTTCGGGCCCATCAGCGCAACGAACTCACCGGGCGCGACCAGGAGATCCGTGCCAAACAGAATCTCCAGGGCGCCGTAGCCGGCGCGCAGGCCCTCGATCGCCAGGACATTCGCGTCATCCGGCAAGGTAGGCCTCCACCACAAGCGGATCGCGAATCACCGCGTCCGGGTCACCATCGGCCAGAATGCTACCCCGGCTCAGAACGACGAGGCGGTGGGAAAGATCCCTGAGCACGTCGATATTGTGCTCAACAATCACGAACGTGACGCCCTGCTCGCGGTTCACGGCCCGGATATTCTCGACGATGCGCTCGATCAACACCGGGTTAATTCCGGCGAAAGGTTCGTCGAGGAGGATGGTCCGCGGCTCGGGCATCAGCATGCTGGCAAACTGTAGGAGCTTCTGCTGGCCAAACGACATTTCGCCCGCCTTGGCGTGGCGCATGTGGGCCAACCCCACCCGTTCGAGCAACACGCCGGCGCGGTCACGCAGCTCGCGCACGCGCCGGCGCGTGTTCTGGCCGCACCCGAACGTTGCAGCGAGGCCCGGAAAGGCCGTCATCTGCCCGGCGAGAACCAGGTTGTCCTCGGCGGTCAGCGCTCGAAACACCACGGCCTTCTGAAAGCTGCGGAGCAGTCGCTCCTGGCGCGCGATGCGCGCCATCTCCCAGCCAGTGATGTCGGTGGCGCCCGCAAGCACCCGGCCTGCGGTGGGACGTAACAGACCCGTACAGCAATCGAACAAGGTGGACTTTCCGGATCCGTTCGGGCCAATGAGGCCACAGATCTCTCCTGCAACGATGTCGAGGTCGACGCCTGCGACCGCGACGATCGGGCCGAATGCCTTCCGTACGCCACGCAGCGAAAGCGCGGTCCGCGGCTCAACGACCATGGGATCCTCGCGCTCGCGACGGGATCGCGCCTCGCAGCACCGCGGTGAGCGGCTCGACGATTCCCTTCGGAAACAGGAAGACGCTGGTCGTCAGGATCAGTCCGTAGACGACCATTCGCAGTTCGGGCGCAATGCGCAGCACCTCGGAGAGGGCGATGAACACGACGCCGCCCAGAATGGGCCCCATGATCGTGCCCACGCCTCCACCCAGGACCACGACGAGCACGGTATTCGTGTAGGTCGGATCGAACACGGATGGACTTATCACGGTGACGTAATGCACGTAGTAGCTGCCGCCCGCACCGGCGAAAGCGGCGCTCAGGACGAAGGCTGCGAGCCGGTAATGCCAGGTTCGCCCGCCGATGGAGGCGGCCAGAACCTCGTCCTCACGGATCGCGATCATATAACGCCCGGCTGGCGAGCGCACGATCGTTACGAGGGCCGCAACCGCAAGAACACACAGCAGCAGGCCAAGATAATAGTATTGAACGGTCGTGTGCACGATGAAACCGCCGGACCATAGCCCGATCCGCGGCCTGGGAACGCTGGAAAGCCCCATGTCGCCACGCGTCAGACCAACCCAATTTTTCGATACCGATTCCAGAATGAACACGAAGGCAATCGTGCACATGACGAACGAGGTATGCCGCAGCCGCAGCGCCGGAATAGCCAGAGGTATGGCAAGCAATGCCGGAACCAGGCACGCCGCGGAAAAGTTCAACCAGAATGGCGTACCAAAATGCATGGCGAGTAACGCCGACGTATAGCCTCCGACGCCAAAGAACCCCATCTGCGCGAGCGAAAGCATACCCGCATAGCCCAGGATCAAATTGAGTCCGAGAGCGGGCAGAAGAAACACCATCGAGATGATCAGCGTGCTGAGCTGATAGGAGCTCGCGACGAGGGGGAACAGCGCCAGGCAGGCAATGATCAACGCGCCCGAGGCGAGCTGTCCGGCAAAATGCTGTCCGGCGACGGTGAACCGCGGCATCTCAGTACCGCGCCTTGGTGTTGAAAAATCCCGATGGACGCCACATCAGGACCAACACGAGGAGCGTGAAGGCAACCGCGTCACGGAATTGGAGGCCCACATAGGCAGCGACGAGGCTTTCCATGATTCCAAGCACCCACCCCGCCAGCAGCGTGCCGCCGATGCTGCCCATTCCTCCCATCACGATGACCGCAAAGCTCTTCAAGGTGATGGCTTCGCCCATGGCGCCATAGATGTTCATGGTGATCGGGGCTGTCATCACGCCGGAGAGCGCGGCGAGCGTCGTTCCGAGAATGAAGGTGATCAGCACCACGCGGCGGACATCCAGGCCAAGAACGTGGCAACATTCGACATTCTGCGCCACCGCGCGCATCTGCTTGCCGAAGGATGACTTGCGAACCAGCCATTCCAGGGCGCCGAACACGGCCAGGGTGACGAGGACGATCAGTATTCGCTGCTGCGCGATGTCCTCGCCGAGGACGCGCATCGGCGCGAGCCAACCGCCATCAAATACCTGGTACGTACCGCCGAACAGAAGGGTGGCGCCATTCTGCAGCAACAGCGATATCCCCAAGGTCGCGATAATTCCGGCATCGAACGAGACATCAACGAGCCGCTGCATGACGACATAGCCGATGACCAGTGAGAGCACCGCGACGATCAGAATCGCGAGGGGGATCGACTCTATGTATGACAAGCCCAGGCGGTCGATCGCCCACCAGGCGGCAAAGGCACCTGCCATGTAGTACTCGCCGTGGGCGAAGTTGATCTGCCCAAGAACGCCGAGGATGACCGTCATGCCGACGGACACCAACGCGTAGACGGAGCCGATAACCAGACCGTCGGTAAGAAGATTCTGGAGCACGGATCGGTCCCGCGTTGGTGTGAAGCTGGTCTCGGATCAGGCGAGCGGTCTGCTACTCAGGGCTTCGGATAGGCGACGGCAGTCCGGAACACGCCCTTGATCACCGGCTTACCGTTCTCGACCTGGTAAAGGATCATCGGCAGGTCGGCCTGGTCGTGGCTGTCGAACTTCACGACGCCGGTTGCACCATCGAAGGTGATGCCCGCGAGAGCACGGCGCACGGCGGCAGGATCCACGCTTCCGGCCTTGCGGATGGCAGCGGCCAGGAGATTGATCGTCTCCCAATGCGTGAAGGCATGGACTTGCGGAACTTCACCACGGTATGCCGCCTCGTAATCGTGCACGAAAGTCTTGCTGCGGGCACTGTTGTAGTCGGGGGACCAGGCCGCGGCTTCCACCGCCCCGTTGAGCACGCTCGGCGCCGCGGCGATCGTCTGGGGATTGGTGAAGTCGCCATTGCCAATCAGAGCAATCTTGCCGGCGAGGCCGGACTCCAGCATCTGCCGCGCGACCAGCCGGCTGGAGGCGGCGTATCCGTACATCAGGATCGCCTGCGCGCCGGAGTTCTTGATCTTGTTCAATTCCGGGAGGAACTCGGTCGTCGAGGCCTGGAAATAGTCCTCGCTGACCGCCGTGATGCCGTAGCGATGGAAAAAGTGTTTCGACAACGCAATGGCACCCCGGCCGTAGTCGTTGTCCACCGAAAGAATCGCGACTTTGTGAATATGCATCTTTTCAGAAGCATATTTCAGAACGATGCCGGCACGCTGCTCGTCCGTCGGGTAGTTTCGAAACGTCCACTTGTATCCGCCAACACCCGCCTTGTAGGTGATCGTCGGGTCCGAGGAGGCCGCGTTCAGCAGCAGGACCTTGGCATTTTCAACGATCGGTTCGTAGGCAAGCGTCGCCGAGCTGCAGATGTCGCCGAGCACGAACTTGATATGATCGCTCGAGATCATGCGTTGCAACGCCAGCACGCCCTCGACCGGCGTGCACTGACTGTCGCCACGGACGAGCTTGATCTTGTGGCCCAGAACGCCCCCTGCCGCGTTGATCTCTTTGGCGGCAAGGCTCGCGCCGCGCCAGGCAAGGCTGCCATACGGCGCATTAGCCCCGGTCATCGGGCCGATGACACCGACCTTGATGTCGCCGGACGCCGCCCGGGCCGCCGAAGGCAACCCCCCGGCCAGGCTCACACCGCATACGGCGCTGAGCATCAGAAAAATTCGTCTTCCTGTCGTCTTCATCATCCCCGTCTCCCTTGTTGCGGCTTCGCGGTCTGGTGCCGTCTTGTGGCATGCAAGAACCGGCACGTAGCGATCCGACGTTCGATTTTGTCGTGACAGGCGGACGTTATCGCAGCCGACAATCGCGTGACAAAGAGGCGTTCCGTCTGGCAGGGTCGGGAAAGCCGATGGCCGGCAAGCCGGCAGTGCAGCAAAAGGAGCTCGCGTTGGATCTTCGGCGCTTGCGGTTTTTTGTGAAAGTCGTCGACCTGGGAAGTATCACGCGGGCGGCGGATGTCCTGCACATTGCCCAGCCGGCGTTGAGCCAGCAGATCATCATGATCGAGCGCCTTTTCGGCCAACCCCTGCTGGTGCGCGGTCGATCGGGCGTTGCGCCGACCCGGGCGGGGAGGGTCGCCTATCGCCACATCCAGTTGCTGCTGCGCCAGCTCGACCAGGCGAAGACGGAGGTCGCGGCTGCGAGCGAGGGCCTCAGCGGTCGGGTGACGGTCGGGGTTGTTCCCTACAGCTGCGCGAACGGACTCGTGCTCGCGCTGATGCAGGAGGTGACGGCGCGCTATCCGGGGATCCTTCTTCACATCCACGAGAATTTCGAAGGCGTGCTGGCAGCGGAGCTTCTGCAGGGCAGGATGGACCTGGCCTTTCTCTATGAGCTGGCGCCGCGCGATGGACTGCTCTACTCGCCCCTGGTCGCGGAGTCGCTATCGGTGGTGGCGGCAACGGCAAGCAGCATCGCCCTGCCCCCCGGCCAGGCCGTCGATCTGGCTGCTCTTGGCGATTTTCCGTTGCTGCTGCCGAGCCGGATCCACGCCATGCGGCAGATGATCGAGGTTTGTTTCGAGGCCCAAACGACGAAACTGCGCGTGCTCGCGGAGATCGAATCTCTCGATACGCTGGTGGCCGCGGTGCGGCAGGGGCTGGGTGCGGCCATCCTGCCGGCGCTGACCGCGAGTGCCCTGGCCCGTGAGCCGGGGATCGACGTCAAGCCTCTCGTCGGTGTTACGCGCGAGCTGATGCTTTACCTCTGCACCGCGGAGCACCACGCTCCATCGGAGGCGGTGCTCGCCGTCCACGACCTCGCAGCCGACCTTGCCGGGCGACGGCTGCCTGCTGCGCCCGCGAATGAGCCATCGCCGGATCGTCGCGGTACGGCATCACGCGGAACCGGGCGTGTGCGCAAGCGCGCGGATGCCGCTTCGCATGCCGTCCGCCGTTAGCTCGCCGACCAGCTCGAGGATGATGCCCTCGACGGCCCGCACCGAGTCAGTCACCGGAAGCTGCTCGGACGTACCAAGGGAGACCACCGCCTCCAGCCGCGGCTGGCGGATCTGGAGCATCTGCATGCGGTCCTGCGCCGCCGCTTCGGCGAAGGCCGCGCGTGGCAGGATCGATACGCCGAGATTGGCGCGCAGTGCATCGCGCAGGGAGGAAAACGAGTCGATCTCGACAGCAATCTGCGGCGAGACGCCGATCCGGGTGAACGCAGCTTCGATCACGTTGCGGAGGAAGTGAATGTTGCTGGGCAGCAGCAACCGCATGCCAGCCAGATCGGACAGCACGACGGAACTGCGCGCAGGGCCGGGGATCGTTGCGGATTCGGAAGCGAAAAGGAACAGCTCCTCCGCGAACAGACTGCGCAGGCGCACGCCCTTGATAGGGCCGGCACCATAGACGACGGCGAGGTCGATGCGACCATTGATCAGCGAATCGCTCAGTGTTCCGGCGAAGTTGTCGTTGATCCGCAGCAACACGTCCGGGCATCGCTCCATGACGCGGCGAAGGATGGGCAATGCCAATGTCGAAGCTGCACCATACGTTGCCAGCCCGAGAGAGACGGGGCTGAACGCAACGCTGGAGACCTTGGTGACGTCCTGTTCGGCCTGTCTGACCTGGCGCACGATGAGCTGGGCATGGCGGTAAAGCATCTTGCCCGCTTCGGTGACACTGACCCCCGCCTGGCCTCGCGTCAGCAAGGGCCGCCCAAGGTAAAGCTCGAGGGAAGACACATGCTCGCTTAGCGTCGACTGGCTCACGCCCAGCTCGCGTGCCGCCCGTGCATAGCTGCCGCAATCGACAGCCGTCAGGAAATACAGGAGTTTCCTGGGATCCAGCGACGGTACGTGATGGTCCTTGTGCACGGTCATTCTGGGGTGCGCGGTCATTCGCGAAAGGATACGCCGATTTTGGCGATTAATTTTCATAGGCGTCGTTACTGCCCGGCGCAAGATCGCGGGCATCGACACCGCCTGCCTCACGCCGGCTCGCGCTCTTGTTCTGACGACAACCAAGGCTCAGGCGTTGGCGAATTTCATTTCGTTCAGCGATTCGGCGCGCATCACGTTACCATTGCTCAATCTTTTATGGCCCGCGCCTCTGGCGGAGAGCCCCGCGGGGTGAGGTAGCCGGCCCTGTGGGAGCTCTCCTCGGCCGCGCTCATGCTGCCGTCTCCTGCCGCACCGTGGCCACAGCCTCGGTAACGATCTCCAACCCCTCCCCGCTCCCGTCCAGCGCCACCACGACGACAGCTACCAGCCGCTGCAAGGCCTTGCCGATGACTTCGCCGCTGCCCGCAGCTCCGACCGCAGACCGCAGACCGAAAACCTCACGGGCGCACTCCCGACGCTTTCATCGGCGAATGCCAGGCGTCACAACCGGGACGATTCACCCCGAACCCGCCCCACCAAATGCCGGCACCAGACGGCTCATCCGCCAGGAGCGGCGGGCCTGCTGCCGGTAACGCCTGCGGAGTGATTTCTTGAGCCGTTGGTTGGGGTTTTCTCAAACAACGG
>JAJXSZ010000028.1 GCA_021784255.1 Pseudomonadota bacterium
CGACCTCCGAGCTCGACCTCGTCCTCGCCGGCACGTCCGACGGTGTGCTGATGGTCGAGAGCGAGGCGCAGGAGCTCACCGAGGAGGTGATGCTCGGCGCGGTAACGTTCGGCCACGCCGCGTTCCAGCCGGTGATCCAGGGCATCATCGAGCTCGCCGAGCGGGCAGCGAAGGACCCCTGGCCGCTGCCGGAGACGAGCGAGGAGGAGAAGACGCTCGCGGCGCGCGTCGACGCGCTGGCCCGTGCCGGCCTCGCCGCCGCCTACCGCGAGCCGCAGAAACAGGTCCGCCAGGAAGCCGTCGCCACGGCAAAGAAGGACGCCGCTGCAGCCCTCGCCAGCGAAGGCCTCGACGCTGACCAGGCCAAGGGGCTGTTCAAGGACCTCGAGGCCGACATCGTGCGCAACGCGATCCTCGACACAGGGCTGCGCATCGACGGGCGCGACACCAAGACGGTGCGCCCGATCGTCGCCGAAGTCGGCGTGCTGCCGCGCGCCCATGGCTCCGCCCTGTTCACGCGCGGCGAGACCCAGGCATTGTGCGTGGCGACCCTCGGCACCGGGCAGGACGAGCAGATCGTCGATGCGCTCGCCGGCGAGTATCGCGAGCACTTCATGCTGCACTACAATTTCCCACCCTATTCGGTGGGCGAAACCGGACGCATGGGCTCGCCCGGGCGGCGCGAGATCGGCCACGGCAAGCTTGCCTGGCGCGCGCTTCACCCGCTGCTGCCGGCGAAGGACGCCTTCCCCTACACGCTGCGCATCGTCTCCGAGATCACCGAGAGCAACGGCTCCTCGTCGATGGCGACGGTCTGCGGCTCCTCGCTCGCGCTGATGGACGCGGGCGTGCCGCTGCCGCGGCCGGTGGCGGGCATCGCGATGGGGCTGATCAAGGAGGACCGCGGCTTCGCCGTGCTCTCCGACATCCTCGGCGACGAGGATCACCTCGGCGACATGGACTTCAAGGTCGCAGGCACCGAGAAGGGCGTCACCTCGTTGCAGATGGACATCAAGATCACGTCCATCACGCCGGACATCATGAAGGTGGCGCTGGCACAGGCGCGCGACGGGCGCCTGCACATCCTGGGCGAGATGGGCAAGGCGATCAACGGGGCACGTTCCGACGTCGCCGCCACCGCGCCGCGCATCACCATCATCAACGTGCCCAAGGAGAAGATCCGCGAGGTGATCGGCACCGGCGGCAAGGTGATCCGCGAGATCGTCGAGCAGACCGGCGCCAAGATCGACATCGAGGATGACGGCACGATCAAGATCGCGGCGACCGAACAGTCGCAGGCACAGAAGGCGATCGACTGGATCCGCGGCATCGTCGCCGAGCCGGAGATCGGCGTGATCTACTCCGGCAAGGTGGTGAAGATCGCCGAGTTCGGCGCTTTCGTGAACTTCCTCGGTTCGCGCGACGGGCTCGTGCACATCAGCGAGCTGGCCCAGGGGCGCATCGCCAAGACCGGCGACGTGGTGAATGTCGGCGACGCGGTGAAGGTGAAGGTCGTCGGCTTCGACGAGCGCGGCAAGGTGAAGCTGTCGATGCGCGTCGTCGATCAGGCGACCGGCGAGGACATCACCGACAAGGTCGGGCCCAGGGGCGGACGGCGTGAGCGGGACAGGGAGTCCAGCGAAGGCACCGACCCGGCCCAGGCACCGCAGCCAGCGGTCTGAGGACCTGCCTCCTGCCGCGGAAGCCGTTCGATGCATGACCACCCGCGCCCCGCGGCCATGCCCGCATGGGCGAGCCGGGCGGGGGTGGCTCGTGCAATTCCGCGGACCTGCTGTTACACAGTGATGACCAAAGCACCAGCAACGACACTGGAAGGGACGTCGGCCACCTCATGAAGGCGATCAACGCGATCCGCATGGGCGGCGTGGACGTGTTGCCGCTCGTCGAGGGCGGCAAGGGTGTGGCCATCTCCAATGGCAACACCGCTGGCCACTGGGCGAGGGCCGGCGGCGTCGGCACGCTTTCGGCAGTCAATGCCGACAGCTATGACGCCGGCGGCGCCGTGATTGCGCAGCTTTATCACGGCCGCACGCGGCGCGACCGGCATGAGGAGCTGGTGGCCTATGCGATCGCCGGCGGCATCGCGCAGGCGAGCCGGGCGCGCGACATCGGCGGCACCAAGGCGCGCATCCACGCCAACATCCTCTGGGAGATGGCCGGCGCCGAGCGCGTCATCACCGGCATCCTCGAAGGGGCGAAGGGGCTGATCAACGGCATCACCTGCGGTGCCGGGATGCCCTACCGCCTCGCCGACATCGCGGCGCGGTTCGGCGTCCATTACTACCCGATCGTCTCCTCCGCGCGCGCGTTCAACGCGCTGTGGAAACGCGCCTACTCCAAGGTGGGCGAGCTGCTCGGCGGCGTCGTCTACGAGGATCCGTGGCTCGCCGGCGGTCATAACGGGCTGTCCAACAGCGAAGACCCGACCCAGCCGCAGGACCCGATGCCGCGCGTGCTCGAACTGCGGCGATTGATGCGCACCTTCGGCCTCGACCAGGTGCCGATCATCATGGCCGGCGGCGTGTGGTGGCTCGAGGAATGGGCGGACTGGATCGACAACCCCGAGCTCGGGCCGATCGCTTTCCAGTTCGGCACGCGCCCGCTGGTAACCATCGAAAGCCCGATCGCGGAGGCCTGGAAGCGCAAGCTGCTGACGCTGAAGAAGGGCGACGTGTTCCTCAACCGCTTCTCGCCGACCGGCTTCTACAGCTCCGCGGTCAATAACCGCTTCATCCATGAGCTGCGCGAGCGCAGCGAGCGGCAGGTGGCATACTCACCTGAGCCGGTGGGCGAGCACCAGGCGGAATACGGCGTGGGACCGCGCAGGCGGCCGGCCTATCTCGTACCGAGCGACCTCCAGCACGTCCTGGCATGGGAGGCGGAGGGCTTCACCGAAGCTCTGCGCACACCCGACTCGACGCTGATCTTCGTGACCCCGGAGAAGGCGCGCGAGATCCTGCACGACCAGGCCGCCTGCATGGGCTGCCTCAGCCAGTGCCGCTTCTCCAACTGGTCGCAGGAAGGCCCCAGCTACGACAACGGCAAGAAAGCGGACCCGCGCAGCTTCTGCATCCAGAAGACGCTGCAGGAGATCGCCCATCACGGCGAGGACGAACGCGTGCTCGAGAACAACCTGATGTTCTCCGGCCACAACGCCTATCGTTTCGCTTCGGATCCGTTCTACGGCAACGGCTTCATCCCCACCGTCAAGCAACTGGTCGAGCGCATCCTCACCGGGCGCTGATCCCGGGCGCTGATCCCGGGCGCCGATCCCCGACGGGCACGATAGACTCACCCCGGCCCTGCTTGGCATCATTGCCATCGCGACTCGGAAAGCGGGGCTGCGCGAGCAGGCGGGGACAGGATGGGGACGATCGGGATCGAGAAACGCGCACAAATCGTTGTGCTCGGCAACGAGAAGGGCGGCTCGGGAAAGTCGACCGCGGCGATGCACATCATCGTCGGGTTGCTGCGCGACGGCTACCGGGTCGGCGCGGTCGATCTGGACGCGCGGCAAGGCACGCTCTCGCGCTACCTCGCGGCACGCGCCGCTTTCGCCGGATCGCGCGGCATCGCGCTGCCGCTGCCCGAACCCGCCGCCATCCCGCGCTCCGAGGCGGACAGCCGTGCCGAGGCGGAGGCGGACGAGCGCGCCCGCTTCGACGCGGCGCTGCGCGAGCTTTCCCGCCGCAACGAGATCGTGGTGATCGACTGCCCGGGGGCCGATACGCATCTCGCGCGCCTCGGGCACGCGCACGCCGATACGCTGATCACGCCGATCAACGACAGTTTCGTCGACTTCACCATGCTGGCGAGCGTCGATCCCGACAACCACGACGTGGTGCGACCCAGTATCTACAGCGAAATGGTCTGGCAGGCGCGCAAGGCCCGTTTCTCACACGATCGCGGCCGTATCGACTGGATCGTGATGCGCAACCGGCTCGGGGCGGCGGAGGCACGCAACAAGCGCGATGTTGGCGCCACGCTCGACGTGCTGGCGAAGCGTATCGGTTTTCGCACCGTGCGCGGCTTCGGCGAGCGGGTGATCTTCCGCGAGCTCTATCTGCAGGGGCTCACGCTGATGGACGTGCGCGAGGCCGGGCTCGGCATCGCGCTCGGCATGAGCCATGTTGCGGCACGCGCCGAGGTGCGCGCGCTGATCGGCGCGATCCGCAAACCGCCGCCGGCGCTGGTGCTGGAGACGCCTGCCGCCTGAAACCGCTCAGCTATGCGCCGCCTCGCAGGGCAGCCGGTGCTGGGCGAGCGTCCGGCATGCCCCGACGGCGGCGCCATAACCGAAACCGGTGAGCTGCGCCCCCCAGAGCCGGTGCGCCGGCGTGCCGGCGGGCACCACGCGCGCACTCCCGGTGCCGAGCACGCTGCGCGCAGCCGCCGCCGCGTGCTGCGCCGCGGGCCAGCTCGAATAGGCGCCGACATTGACCAGCCACCCGGCGGCAACGGGCGGGCGCGCCGGAGCCGGCAGTGGTACGGGCCGGGGCTCGGCCGTTGCCACCATCACCGCGCGGCGCGGCACCGCGGGGGGGCGCGCCAGCGGATGGCGCATCGTCGCCGCCACCGCGGGCGTCACCAGGTGCAGCCCGGGCGCGCGGCCAGGCAGCACGCCGACGTCGCGAAACCCGGCATCGAGCAGTGTGCGCATGTCCGCGTCGCGATTGCCGGGATGGGTGAAGCCGACGACGACGCCGATCAGCCGCACGCCGCCGCGCACCGCGGAGGTCGCGAGGTTGAAGCCGGAGAGGTCGGTAAAGCCGGTCTTGAGACCGTCGGCACCAGGATAGGTGCCGAGCAGATCGTCGTGGCCAAAGATCGTGCGCCCGTTGAAGACAAAGTCACGCACCGAAAAGTACCGGTAGTAGGCCGGGAAATCGTAGATCAGGTGGCGCGCGAGCGTGGCCAGGTCGCGCACCGTGGTGAGATTTTGCGGCGTCGGCAGGCCCGAGGCGTTGCGATAGATCGTGCGGGTCATGCCGAGACCGCGCGCGCGCAACGTCATCATCTGGGCAAAGCGGGCCTCGCTGCCGCCCGCCAGCATCTCGCCCATCGCGCAGGCCGCGTCATTGGCCGACAGCGTGACCATCCCGAGGATCGCATCCTGGACCGTGATCCTGGTCTGGCCGGGGATCAGCCCGAGCTTGGTCGGCGCCATGCTGGCGCAATGCTCGGAGACCGGCACCTGCTCGTTGAGCGAGATGCGGCGGTCCCGCAGCGCCTCGAACGTCATGTAGAGCGTCATCATCTTGGTCAGGCTCGCCGGGATCCGCGGCGCGTCCGGGTTGGTCGCGGAAAGCACACGCCCGGTGCTGGCGACGATGACGATCTCGGCAAAGCGCGCCGAGCCGATCTGGGCCCTGGCGGGCGTTGCCACGAGCGACAGCGCCGTGAGCAGCGCGAGACCGCACCACGCGCCATAGCCTCTCGCCCAGGCCGTCGCAGCACCCCAGCCCATGCCTTTCCCCTCCTATGCCCGGCGCGCCGACCCTAGGTCCGCTAGCCGTTCCATGTCCAGAGTCAAAGTCTCTCAAAATGAATGGGTTAGACGGTTGGCGCACGAAATCTGGCCGACTGCGCCCGCCGATGCCCGCCACCACTCGAAGATTTCATGTTGCGTCGCACAAATTCCGCTTGACCAATCGTCCTGGGTTGCCTACCTCCGTTTTGCTGCACTGCAACATCAGCCGCCGGGACGCGAGGCTGGAGCGGGCGGGACGAAGACGAGACGACCGTGGGAAGCGGCCCATCCTCCCGGACTTACGGCGGGGGAACAGTGACGGCGCCGATCCGCGGAACCAGGGAACAGAAGGCCAGGACGGTGCAAGCCGAAGGGCCAAGGAGAGAAAACGATGGCGATGAAGAAGAACGGCACCCCGGCCCCGGATGAGACGGCGACGGCGGTGGCCAACAACCCGATGGCCGGTTTCGTGAAGACGCCGGCGGAGTTCCAGGCAAACATGGAGAAGGCAATGAAGTCGGCTGAAGAGTTCCTGAGCTTCGGCCAGGGCAATGTCGAGGCGGTGGTGAAGTCCGGGCAGATCTGGGCCGCCGGCGTGCAGGATATCGGCAAGACGGTGGCGGCGAGCGCGCAGGCGCAGATCGACGCCACGGTGGCGACGTTCAAGGCGCTGACCGGCGTGAAGTCGCTCAAGGAGGCGATCGACCTGCAGGCGACGCTGGCGCGCAGCTCGGTCGAGAAGGCGGTCGCCGAGACCGGCAAGCTCACCGACGCCTCGCTGAAGCTGGCCGAGCAGACGATGGCGCCGATCGCCGCGCGGGTGACGCTCGCGGTCGAGAAGTTCGGTCGCGCCGCCTGACACGGCCCTGACACGACAAGGCTAGAGTGCCCCTCCCTCCCCCCTCGGAGGGGCGCAAAGCGGAGGCCCGGGTGCAATCCCGGGCCTCTTCTTGTTTCGCGGCCCAGGATCATGCTCGCGATCGACGCCGGATGGTCCTTTTCTATCGGCTCGCGGTTCCGATATGCTGCCGCGTGAGGCAAGCATGAGCGACGACCCCAATCGCGAAAAACCGCCGGGCGCACCGCCCGGGCGCGGCCGCGGCGATGAGCGCGGCACCACCCCTTCCACCGGCGTCGTGGTCAAGGCGCGTCCGAAGACGCGCAAGCCAGCGATGTACAAGGTGCTGATGCTCAACGACGACTACACGCCGATGGAATTCGTCGTGCATGTGCTCGAGCGCTTTTTCCAGAAGACGCGGGAGGAAGCGACGCGGATCATGCTGCATGTGCATCGTCGCGGGGTCGGCGTCTGCGGCGTGTTCACCTACGAGGTCGCGGAGACCAAGGTGGCTCAGGTGATGGACCTGGCGCGCCAGAACCAGCACCCGTTGCAATGCACGATTGAGAAAGAATAGCGGGCGCCGCGCGGGGCGCGGCACCATGTCCAGGCTCCCGGCCGGCGACAGGCACGCAGGCCCACCTCCTGTCGAGCGTGTCCGGGGTCCACGAAAAATCATCTTTGCCGCACGAATGTGCTGGCGCGGTGAGCGAAGTGGCGAGATGATCGCCGTACCAAACGCCAGTCTCCTGCGCTGCCGCCCCGGGTGGCAGGCTTCACGGAATCAGGGCGCAGGCCCGTCGTGCCGAACGCCGTGCCGAGGACGCCAGAAACCGGCGGCCAGATGCCACCCGCCCCGCGCAGCCGGGCATTCTTACTGATGGAGCAGCACTCCCATGCTGTCACGCAACCTCGAACAGACGCTGCACCGCTCGCTTGGCCTCGCGAGCGAGCGGCGGCATGAGTATGCGACGCTCGAACACCTGCTGCTCGGGCTGACGGAGGATTCCGACGCGGCGACGGTGCTGCGCGCCTGCGGCGTCGATCTCGACAAGCTGCGGGCCGATCTCACCGAGTTCCTCGACAAGGACCTCGCCGGCCTGGCGACCGACCGACCGGGCGACCCGAAGCCCACCGCAGGCTTCCAGCGGGTGGTGCAGAGGGCCGCGATCCACGTGCAGTCGTCCGGGCGCGACGAGGTGACCGGCGCCAACGTGCTGGTGGCGCTGTTCAGCGAGCGCGAGAGCCATGCCGTCTATTTCCTGCAGACCCAGGACATGACCCGGCTCGACGCGGTCAACTTCATCAGCCACGGCATCGCCAAGGCGCCGGGGCGCAGCCAGCCGCGGCCGGTGCAGGGTTCCGGCGAGAACGGCCCGAGCGAGAGCGAACGCGAGGAGAAGCCCTCGCGGCGCGGCCAGGACGCTCTCTCGACCTACTGCGTCAACCTCAACAAGAAGGCGATCGCCGGCAAGATCGACCCGCTGATCGGCCGCGAGACCGAGATCGAGCGGACGATCCAGATCCTCTGCCGCCGCACCAAGAACAATCCGCTCTATGTCGGCGACCCCGGCGTCGGCAAGACGGCAATCGCGGAGGGCCTGGCCAAGCGCATCGTCGAGGGGGACGTGCCGGAAGTGTTGTCCAAGGCCACGATCTACGCGCTCGACATGGGCGCGCTGCTGGCCGGCACGCGCTACCGGGGCGACTTCGAGGAGCGTCTCAAGGCGGTGGTGAACGAGCTCGAAGCGCAGAACGGCGCCGTGCTGTTCATCGACGAGATCCACACCGTGATCGGTGCCGGCGCGACCTCGGGCGGCGCGATGGACGCCTCGAACCTGCTCAAGCCCGCGCTCGCCTCGGGCACGCTGCGCTGCATCGGCAGCACGACGTACAAGGAGTTCCGCAACTACTTCGAGAAAGACCGCGCCCTGGTGCGCCGGTTCCAGAAGATCGACGTCAACGAGCCCAATCTCGAGGACTCGGTGAAGATCCTCCGGGGCCTCAAAGGCAACTACGAGAAGCACCACAAAGTGCGCTATACCGACGAGGCGATCCGCGCCGCCGTCGAGCTTTCGGCCCGCTACATCCACGACCGCAAGCTGCCGGACAAGGCGATCGACGTGATCGACGAGGTCGGCGCCTCGCGGATGCTCCTTCCCGAAGGCAAGCGGCGCAAGACCGTCACCCTGCGCGACGTCGAGGAGATCGTCGCCAAGATCGCGCGCATTCCGCCGAAATCGGTCTCCGCCGACGACAAGGAGACGCTGCGCAACCTCGAACGCGATCTGCGCGCGATGGTGTTCGGCCAGGATCGCGCGATCGAGGCGCTCGCCGCCGCGATCAAGCTCTCGCGCGCCGGGCTGCGCGACCTGGAAAAGCCTATCGGCAACTACCTGTTCTCGGGTCCGACCGGTGTGGGCAAGACCGAAGTGGCGCGCCAGCTCGCCTCGACGCTGGGCATCGAGCTGATCCGTTTCGACATGAGCGAATACATGGAACGGCACTCGGTCTCGCGCCTCATCGGCGCGCCGCCGGGTTATGTCGGCTTCGACCAGGGCGGCATGCTGACCGATGCGATCGACCAGCACCCGCACGCGGTGCTGCTGCTCGACGAGATCGAGAAGGCGCATCCCGATCTGTTCAACATCCTCCTGCAGGTCATGGACCATGGGAAGCTCACCGACCACAACGGCAAGACGGTGGATTTCCGTAACGTCATCCTGATCATGACGACCAATGCCGGCGCGGCGGACATGGCGCGCGAGGCGATCGGGTTCGGGCGCGAGACGCGTGAGGGCGAGGACCAGGACGCCGTCAAGCGGCTGTTCACGCCGGAGTTCCGCAACCGGCTCGACGCGGTGATCGCGTTCGCGGCACTGACGCCGGAGATCGTGGCGCGCGTGGTCGAAAAATTCGTCATGCAGCTCGAGGCGCAGCTCGCCGACCGCAACGTGACGATCGAGATGTCGTCGGCCGCCAAGGAGTGGCTGGCCGAACGGGGCTACGACCGGCTCTACGGCGCGCGCCCGCTCGCCCGGGTGATCCAGGAACACATCAAGAAGCCGCTGGCCGACGAGTTGCTGTTCGGGCGGCTGCTCAAGGGCGGCGCGGTGAAGGTGACCGTGGCCGACGGCAAACTTGCCTTCGAGTTCGCCGAAGCGGTGCCGGCGCTGCCGCGCCCGTCCGGCGAGGCCGACAGCGACACCGGCGGTGAAGCGGAGCGGGAGCCGGAAGCGGCCGGATAGTCGGACGGCACCGACCCGCCGACGGGCCCATCGAAGGGCGGTAGGGCGAGCACGATCGATCACCTCGCCGATCGCGTCGCCGCGGTCCGCGAACGGCGTGTCGGTCGCGCCGCCCATGCGTGCGACGTGAGGCCGCCGGCGCGTTCGGCGGCGAACCAGCAGCCGGCCCTGCTCGACGGACCAGGGGCTTGAAATTGCGCTCGTGCGGGGCCCAGAATTAATCAAGTCCAGGCGAGGAGGAAACGCCGGTGCCTGAATACGAGCGCTGGAGCGAGGCGGGCGCCAGCGCGGTCATCGCCAAGCATAGCGGAGTCGCGGGCGCTGCCCTGCCGATTCTCCATGCGCTGCAAGAGGTCTTCGGCCACATCCCAGAGGCGGCGGAACCGCTGGTCGCGGCGGCGCTGAACCTAAGCCGCGCGGAAGTCCACGGGATCGTCACCTTCTATCATGACTTTCGCCGCCACCCGCCGGGGCGGCACGTGCTACGCCTGTGTCGCGCGGAGGCATGCCAGGCCGCCGGCGGCGAGGCGCTGGCCGAAGGGGTCCGGCGCCGGCTCGGTCTCGAGTGGAACGCGACGACGGCGGATGGCGGGCTGACGCTGGAGCCGGTGTTCTGCCTGGGGCTGTGCGCCTGCTCGCCGGCCGCGATGCTGGATGGGCAGGTGCTGGGGCGGCTGGATGGTCCGGCGCTGGATGCGGCGCTCGATGAGGCGATGGAGGGGGCGGCATGAGGCGACTGCGTCTTTACCTGCCCGCCGATGCGGCCGCGATCGCGGTCGGGGCGCAGCGTGTGGCCGCGGCCCTCGCGGATGCCGCCGCGGTGCGCGGGATGGCACTCGACCTGGTTCGCACCGGCACGCGGGGGATGGTCTGGCTGGAGCCGTTGCTGGAGGCGGACAGCGCGCAGGGGCGCATCGGGTTCGGACCGATCTGCGCCGCGGATGCCGCGAGCGTGCTCGCCGCAATCCTGGACGGCGGCACGCATGGCAAGGCGCTCGGCCCGGTAGAACAGATTCCGTTCCTGCGCGAACAGACGCGACTGGTGCTGGCGCGCTGCGGCATCACCGATCCGCTTTCGCCCGGGGACTATGCCAAGCATGGCGGCTGGAAAGGCCTGGTGCGGGCGAAGTCGCTCGGGCCCGCGGCGACACTGGAAGAGATCGTGGCGTCAGGCCTGCGCGGGCGCGGCGGCGCCGGGTTCCCGACCGGAATCAAGTGGCGCACCGCGGCGGCGGCGCCAGGTGAGCCCAAATACCTCGTCTGCAATGCCGATGAGGGCGATTCTGGCACCTTCGCCGACCGCGTGATCATCGAGGGCGACCCGTTCATGCTCATCGAAGGCATGGCGATCGCCGCCTTCGCCGTCGGCGCGTCGCAAGGCTACGTCTATATCCGCTCCGAATACCCGCACGCCGTGGCGGCGATGCGCGCGGCGATCCGCATCGCCGCGCGCGAGGGTGCCCTCGAGGGCTTCGCGCTCGAGGTTCGCGTCGGCGCCGGCGCCTATGTCTGCGGCGAGGAAACCGCGATGCTCGACAGCCTGGAAGGCAAGCGCGGGATGGTCCGCGCGAAGCCCCCGCTGCCGGCGGTCCGCGGCCTGTGGGGCAAGCCCACGGTCATCAACAACGCAATCTCCCTGGCCTCCGTGCCGTGGATCATGGCGGAGGGAGCGGGGGCGTATCAGGGCTTCGGGCTCGGCCGCTCGCGGGGCACGATGCCGGTGCAGCTTGCCGGCAATATCCGCCATGGCGGGCTCTATGAATGCGCGTTCGGCGTGACGCTCGGCGAGCTGGTGGAACGCGTTGGCGGCGGCACCGCCAGCGGGCGGGCAGTGCGCGCGGCGCAGGTCGGCGGGCCGCTCGGGGCCTATTTTCCACCCGCCCTGTTCGACACGCCATTCGACTATGAGGCCTTCGCCGCGCGCGACGGGCTGATCGGGCATGGCGGTATCGTGGTGTTCGACGACACCGTCGACATGGCGCGCCAGGCCCGCTTCGCGATGGAATTCTGCGCGCGGGAAAGCTGTGGCAAATGCACCCCCTGCCGCATCGGATCAATCCGCGGCACCGAGGTGATCGATCGGCTGCTCGCCGGCGATCGGCCGGCGCTGCAACGCGAGTTGCTCGCCGATCTCTGCCACACCATGAAGTTCGGCTCGCTTTGCGCCCTGGGCGGGTTCACGCCCTACCCGGTGCTCAGCGCGCTCACGCATTTTGCCGAGGATTTTACGCCGCGCGCCGGGGCGCGGGCGGCCGCGGAGTGATGCCATGGGCCTGATCCAGGAAATCGATTACGCAACGAAAGCACCGGCCGGCACGGCGATGGTGACACTGACCATCGACGGCGAGCGCGTGACGGTCAAGGACGGGACATCGTTGCTGCGCGCGGCAATGGAGGCCGGCATCAAGGTGCCCAAACTCTGCGCCACCGACATGCTCGACAGCTTCGGCTCCTGTCGGATGTGCCTCGTCGAGATCGAAGGGCGGGCGGGCACGCCGGCCTCCTGCACCACGCCGGCCGCCGAAGGGCTCGTCGTGCACACGCACTCGCCGCGGCTGGCCCGGCTGCGGCGCGGGGTGATGGAGCTCTACATTTCCGACCACCCGCTCGACTGCCTGACCTGCTCGGCCAACGGCGATTGCGAATTGCAGGATACGGCCGGCGAGGTCGGGCTGCGCGAGGTGCGCTATGGCTATGCGGGCGCCAATCATCTTGCCGCACCGGTCGATGGCTCGAACCCTTATTTTCAGTTCGATCCGGCGA
This sequence comes from Pseudomonadota bacterium, assembly GCA_021784255.1. Taxonomy (GTDB): domain Bacteria; phylum Pseudomonadota; class Alphaproteobacteria; order Acetobacterales; family Acetobacteraceae; genus JAJXXT01. The sequence goes on from JAJXSZ010000028.1 coordinate 12,341, forward strand.
AATGCATCGTCTGTTCGCGCTGTGTGCGGGCGTGCGAGGAGGTGCAGGGAACGTTCGCGCTGACCATCGGCGGACGCGGCTTCGAATCGCATGTCTCGCCGGGCATCGACGAGAGCTTCCTGGCCTCCGAATGCGTTTCCTGCGGTGCCTGTGTGCAAGCCTGCCCGACCGCGACACTGATCGAGAAGAGCGTCGTCGAGCACGGGCAGCCGGAGCATTCCGCCGTGACCACCTGCGCCTATTGCGGCGTGGGTTGCAGCTTCAAGGCGGAAATGCGCGGCGAGACGCTGGTGCGGATGGTGCCGTACAAGGACGGCAAGGCCAATCGCGGCCATTCCTGTGTCAAGGGTCGTTTCGCAACCGGCTATGCGAACCATCCCGACCGCATCGTCAAGCCGATGCTGCGCGCCAGGATCACCGATCCCTGGCGCGAGGTGTCGTGGGCGGAAGCGATCGCCCATGTCAGCAGCGAATTCCGCCGCATCCAGGCGCAGCATGGAACCGGCGCCATCGGCGGCATCACGTCCTCGCGCTGCACCAACGAGGAAACCTACCTCGTGCAGAAGCTGGTGCGCGCCGGGTTCGGCAACAACAACGTCGATACCTGCGCGCGCGTCTGTCATTCGCCGACCGGTTACGGGCTGAAGACGACCTTCGGCACCTCCGCGGGAACCCAGGATTTCGATTCCGTCGAACACGCCGACGTGGTGATGATCATCGGCGCCAATCCGACAGATGCGCACCCGGTCTTCGCCTCGCGCCTCAAGAAGCGGCTGCGCGAAGGCGCCCGGCTGATCGTTGTCGATCCGCGGCGCATCGACCTTGTTCGCTCGCCGCACGTCGCGGCAGCGCATCACCTGCCGCTGCGGCCCGGCACCAACGTCGCGGTGCTGACCGCGATCGCGCATGTGATCGTGACCGAGGGATTGGTCGACGACGCTTTCGTTCGCGAGCGCTGCGATCTCGCGACGTTCGCCGAGTGGGCGGCCTTCGTCGCCGACCCCTCGCGCTCACCCGAGGCAACGGAACAGGCGACGGGCATTGCTGCCGCAGCGTTGCGCGCTGCCGCCCGCCTCTATGCCACGGGCGGCAACGCCGCGATCTATTACGGGCTCGGCGTCACCGAGCACAGCCAGGGCAGCACGGCGGTGATGGCGATCGCCAATCTCGCCATGGCGACAGGCAATCTCGGGCGGCCCGGCGGCGGGGTCAATCCGCTACGAGGGCAGAACAACGTGCAGGGCTCCTGCGACATGGGCTCCTTCCCGCACGAGTACAGCGGCTATCGCCACGTCGCCGATGCGCCGACACGGCATGCTTTCGAAGCGGCATGGGGCGTAGCCCTCGACCCTGAACCGGGACTGCGCATCCCCAACATGCTCGATGCCGCGCTCGACGGTTCGTTCCGCGGGCTTTACATCCAGGGCGAGGACATCGTGCAGTCCGACCCCGATACGCACCACGTCACCGCAGGTCTCGCCGCGATGGAGTGCGTCGTCGTGCAGGACCTGTTCCTCAATGAGACGGCGAATTGGGCGCACGTGTTCCTGCCCGGCTCGACCTTCCTCGAAAAGGACGGCACGTTCACCAACGCCGAGCGGCGCATCGGGCGGGTGCGTCGCGTGATGGCGCCGAAGGCCGGCTATGCGGACTGGGAGATCACGCAGCTGATCGCGCGCGCGATGGGTATGGCGATGGATTACCGGCACCCCGCCGAGATCATGGACGAGATTGCGGCGCTCACGCCCAGTTTCGCCGGCGTCTCGTTCGCCAGGCTCGATGCGCTGGGCTCCGTGCAGTGGCCGTGCAACGACGCCGCGCCGGAAGGCACGCCGGTGATGCATGTCCGCGGCTTCGCGCGCGGCCGAGGCAACTTCGTCGTCACCGAGTATGTGCCCACGGATGAGAAGGTCGGACCGCGCTTCCCGCTGCTGCTCACCACCGGGCGTATTCTCAGTCAGTACAACGTGGGCGCACAGACCCGGCGAACCGCGAACACCGTCTGGCACGAGGAGGATCACCTCGAAATCCACCCGCACGATGCAGAGCAGCGCGGGATCCGTGAGGGCGGCTGGGTACGGGTTATGAGCCGTGCCGGCGAAACCTCGCTGCGCGCGCATATCACCGACCGGGTGGCGCCCGGGGTCGTCTACACCACGTTCCATCATCCCGAGACGCAGGCCAATGTCGTTACCACGGAATATTCCGATTGGGCAACGAATTGCCCGGAATACAAGGTGACGGCGGTGGAGGTATCGCCCTCCAACGGGTCCACCGCGTGGCAGGCGGAATACGACGCGTTCACGCGGCGCAGTCGGCGGATCGCCGCGGTATGAGCGAAGCCAGCCCGGTTGTCGCGGCGGTGCGCACGCGGGTTAGAGGCACGGTGCTCGACCACGGCGCGCGCCTGCTCGCCGAGGAGACCGCGATCGCCCTGACCTACCGAAATGCGACGCATGCGGTGATGCTGGCAAGCCCGTCCGACCTCGAGGATTTCGCGGTCGGCTTCAGCCTCACCGAGGGCATCGTCACGCGCGCCGGGGAAATCGAGAGCCTGGAGATCGTCGCGCGCGAGCGCGGCATCGAACTCCGGATGTGGATTGCCGACGCCGCCGCCGAGGCGCTCGTCGCGCGGCGACGGCGGCTTGCCGGAGCGACGGGATGCGGGCTGTGCGGCATGGAGAGCCTCGAGGCGGCGCTGGCGCCGGTGCGCAAGGTGGAACAAGGCGCCTCGCTTCGCCTCGCCGATCTCGCGCGCGCGGTCGCCGCCCTGCCGAGCGCGCAGCCGGTGAACGACGCGACCCACGCTGTGCACGCGGCCGGATTCTGGCGCGCCGGAACCGGCCTGCTCGCGGTGCGCGAGGATGTCGGCCGGCACAACGCGCTCGACAAGCTCGCGGGCGCTCTGGCGCGGGCCGGCGAGCGGGCGTCGGGCGGGGCGGTGCTGCTGACCAGCCGCGTCTCGGTCGAGATGGTGCAGAAGGCGGCGATGATGGGGGCGCCCGCGATCGTCGCCATCTCGGCGCCCACCGCGCTCGCAGTACGCACGGCCGAGGCCGCGGGGATCATGCTTGCGGGCGTGGCGCGCGCCGATGGGCTCGAAATCTTCACGCACCCCGAAATCTGTGGGATCGCGCCGGATGGACGCTGAACGCCTCACCTACATGGCCAATCAGATCGGCAAATTCTTTGCCCACAAGCCCGAGGCGGAGGCCGTCGCTGGAATCGAGGAGCATATCCGCCAGTTCTGGGAGCCGCGCATGCGCGCGGCGATCCTGGCCGCCGACGGTGCCGGGCTCGACCCCCTGCCCCGCGCAGCGGTCGAACGGCTTCGCTTGACAGCCCGAGCCCCGCGGACCTAATCGGGCGGCATCGGGCGCGTAGCTCAGCGGGAGAGCACTGCCTTCACACGGCAGGGGTCACAGGTTCAATCCCTGTCGCGCCCACCACCCTTGCACCGATCCCACCGTCACCGCACAGGACCCGCCGAGCAGGCTTGCGAGGCGCCGCCCGCCGAAGAAGCCGGGTCGACGCCCCCGGCTCCGATCCCCGCTCCGGCCGCGGCAGACGACGCCGACCACCAGGTCCACGCGCCGCGCCGAGTGCGATCGCCCATCATCGACCAGCCAGACGATGCGAGACACGCGGGCGAGTATCATGCCGCGACCGGCGCCGGTCCCGGCGCACCCGAACGGTGCTGCCGATCGCAAAATCGATACGGCTCGGCACCGAAGGATCGAGCCCCGTCGCGGCGATGCATCTGCCCCATGGCGATCCCCCCGCCCGGCGAGCCTGAGGCGTGGCTGTGGGAGCCGACAACGACCCAGAGCAAGAAATCCGGCCAGATGATTCCATCTGGTCGGATATTGCTCTAGCCCGGGCGCCGCAATTTCTCATAGATTGCGACGTATTTCCCCGCCATCGCGCGAGCGGACAGGCTCCGGTCCACGTGCTCGTGCGTCGCGCGACGATCGATCTCATCGATGCGGGCGATGCGCGCGACCATCCCGTCGATGTCGTCCACCAGGAACCCGGTCGTTCCGTCCACGATCAGCTCCGGCACCACACCGCGGGCGAAGGCGATAACGGGGCAGCCGACGGCCATCGCCTCCACCACCACGGTGGCCCCCGGCTCCTCCCAGGTGATCGGGTTGAGCAGGGCCCGCGCGCCGCCAAGCAGCGCCAGCTTCTGCGCCAGATTGACCGGGCCGATATAGCGCGCCCGTTCACCGTCGAGCCGCGGCTCGATCTCGCGCTTGAAGTAATCGACGGACGCCTGGATCCCCTGCTCGACGATGCCGGCAACGACGATCTTCACGCCCGCGCGTTTTGCGGCGTCGATCGCGGTATGCGCCCCCTTGTCGGGTGCGAAACGACCCAGCCAGGTTACGTAGTCGCGTGCCCCGGTCTGCGCGAAACGGTAGTCTGCCATCGGCACACCGAGATGCACCACGCCTGCGACATTGAGCCCGGGCGGCAGGTTCTGCCGTGCCCGTTCGCTCACGGTCACCAACGGCGCCCGCCTGATCCATTCCATGAAATACTGGTCGGCGTCGCCGATCCAGTCGTGCACGCGATCGTAGGGAAAATTCGAGTGCACCGTGGTGACGTGCGGAACCGCGATCTTCGCCAGCAGCGGAAACTGGAACATGTCCGCGGTCGAAGAGAGATGCAGATGCACGATGTCGAAGCCGTCCGCGAGTTCGAGCGATTTTGCGAGATGGAAGTATGCCTTGAGCGCCGCCTGCCACGGCACGCCGTCGGCGATCAGCGAGCGCTGAAAGAACGAGACGAGCTTCGCCGAGGTGCGCGCATCACCTGGAGCGAACAGGGTGACGTCGTGGCCCTGCGCGACAAGTTCCTCGACGATGAAGGCAACGATGGACTCGGTGCCGCCATATGTCGCGGGCGGAATACTGATCCAGGGCGGGGCAATCATGGCGATTTTCACGACGTCGCTCCATCGTAGTGGCTTCGAGCCTTCATCGGCCGCTTCGGCGCCGGCGCAGCGGCCGCAACGCCTTGGGACCACTG
>JAJXSZ010000029.1 GCA_021784255.1 Pseudomonadota bacterium
GCATCGGCGGCGGCGGTCCCACGACGGCGGTCGTGCTCAGCGCCGCCACACGCGCACCATCGACCAGCGTGAACGTGAGCTGCTTGCCCGCAAGCGCTGCGACCCTGGCGCCCGCAGCCGGCAGGCGCACCAGCGCCACATGCCCGGAGTCGGCGACGGCGACCGTGGGCGGGACTGGTGAGCCGGCGCCGTCGAGGAACAGGTCGGGCGCGATGAAGCGCCTCGCCGAGGTGAGCCGCAGCGACAGCAGCGCGCCGCTACCCTTGGTGAGGGGCGAAACCGTCGCGCGCTCGATACGGATTCCGGCCGCCGCCGCGGGCACGCGCGCCTGGGCGGCGGCGATCAGCGCTGCCTGCCTGCCCGGCGTGGCAAGGCCCGCCGGCAGGTCGAGCGTGAGACTGGCATGGATCGGCACGCAGACCGCCTGGCAGGAGGCATAGTCGAGCTCCGCGTGCAGGTGCAGCGCCTGGCCGGGATCCGCGAGGGTCACGGCGACCGGCAGTACCACCCCATCGTCGTAGCCCAGCGTGAACAGACCCGCGAGCGGCGGCAGTCGCGTCGGTGCCGGAAACGTCACCCGCGCCGCGCGGAGATTCCGCGAACCCTTCCAGGAGACCGTCGGCGGAATGCCGGCGTCGCCCGGCGTCCTCCAGTAAGTGTGCCATCCCCTCGGCAGGCGGATCTCGATCGCGGCATCGACGGTCGCGGCGGACCCCGTGGCCTCCGTCGCGACGATGAGCCGTGCGGCGCCCTTCGGCTGCCGGTCCCAGGCCCCGGCGGCCGCTTGCGCGACCCCCGCCAGCGCCGCCAGCAACGCGAGGGCAAGGACCGGCACGGGAAGGAGACGCATAAACCGCATGCCCCTTAAACGGCGGACGCCACCCGCCGGTTACGCCCGGTGCTCGATCGGCACGAACACCCGGTTCTCCGGACCGGTGTAGTTCGCGGTCGGGCGGATGATCTTGCCGTCGATGCGCTGCTCGATGACGTGCGCGGCCCAGCCGCTGGTACGGGCGATGACGAAGAGCGGCGTGAACATCGCTGTCGGCACGCCCATCATGTGGTACGAGACGGCGCTGTACCAGTCGAGGTTCGCGAACATCTTCTTGGTGTCCGCCATCACCGCCTCGATGCGCTCGGCGATCGCGAACATCTTCGTCGACCCGGCTTCCTCGGAGAGCCGCCTGGCCACGCCCTTGATCACGATGTTGCGGGGATCGGCGATGGTATAGACAGGATGGCCGAAGCCGATGACGACTTCCTTGGCGGCGACGCGCGCGCGGATATCGGCCTCGGCCTCGTCGGCGGTGGCGTAGCGCTTCTGCACCTCGAACGAGACCTCGTTGGCGCCACCGTGCTTGGGCCCCCGCAGCGCCGCGATGCCGCCGGTGATCGCGGAATACATGTCCGAGCCCGTGCCGGCGACGACGCGACAGGCGAAGGTCGAGGCGTTGAACTCGTGTTCGGCATAGAGGTTGAGGGAGGTGTGCATGGCGCGAACCCACGAAGCGCGCGGCGCCTTGCCGTGCAGCAGGTGCAGGAAATGCCCGCCGACGGTGTCGTCGTCGGTCTCGACCTCGATCCGCCTGCCGTGATGCGACCAGTGGTACCAGATCAGCAGCATCGAGCCGAGCGAGGCCATGAGCCGGTCGGCGATGTCGCGCGCGCCGGGAGCGGCATGGTCATGCGCCTCGGGCAGGATGCAGCCGAGCGCCGAGACGCCGGTGCGCATCACGTCCATCGGGTGCGAGGCAGCCGGAAGCTGTTCCAGCACCGCGCGCACCGCGGCGGGGACGCCTCGCAGCGCCTTCAACCTGGCGTTGTAGGCAGCGAGTTCCGCACGGTTGGGAAAGCTGGCGTGGACCAGCAGATGGGCGATCTCCTCGAAGGTGCAGACATCGGCGACATCGAGAATGTCGTAGCCGCGGTAATGCAGGTCATTGCCGGAACGCCCGACCGTGCACAATTCGGTGTTGCCGGCGGCAATACCGGAGAGGGCGACGGACTTCTTGGGCTTGTTGACGGGAACGGTCTCGTTCATGCGGCTGCTCCTCGGTTCGACTCCGGCTCCTACCCCCAGCCGCGCCCGTTGGCGAGGGGTTGCCCGGTCCGCGGGACATGGGCAGGCTGCGCGCCAAATCAACGAGATGGACGGAATCCTGATGAATACGGAGCTGCTCGACGACCTGCGCGGCGACCTCGCGGAACTGACCGCGATCCGCCGCGACATCCACGCTCACCCCGAGATGGGGATGGAAGAGGTGCGAACCTCGGCCCTGGTGGCGGAAAAGCTGCGTGGCTGGGGGATCGAGGTCACGACGGGCATAGGCAGGACGGGCGTCGTCGGCACGCTGCGCGGCAGCCGGCCAGGCCAGCACACGATCGGCCTGCGCGCGGACATGGATGCGCTGGCGATCCACGAAACGACGGGCAAGCCCTATGCCTCGACGAACGAGGGCACGATGCATGCCTGCGGCCACGACGGGCACACGACAATGCTGCTCGGCGCCGCGAAGTATCTCGCGGCCCACCGGGATTTCGCCGGCACCGTGAACTTCGTCTTCCAACCCGCCGAGGAAGGCCGCGGCGGCGCGGAGGCGATGCTGGCCGACCGGTTGTTCGAGCGTTTTCCCTGCGATTCCGTCTGGGGCATGCATTGCTGGCCGGGCATGCCGGTGGGCCAGTTCGCACTGCGCAAGGGGCCGATGCTGGCCGGCGGCGGCGGCTGGCGCGTCGTGTTTCGCGGCAATGGCGGGCATGGCGGGGCGGCGGCGCATCTCGCTGCCGACCTCAGCGTCGCCCAGGCGCAGTTCATCCTTGGGCTGCAGACGGTCGTCTCGCGCAGCGTCGCCTCCTACGACACGGCGGTGGTCTCGGTGGGAGCCATCCATGGCGGCTCGATGGACAGCATCAACGTGATGCCGGCGGAAATCGGGATCGGTGGCACGGCCCGGTTCTTCAGCAAGGAGGTCCGCGACCTGATCGAGCACCGCATGCGCGAACTCGCGGAGCTGTCGGCCAGGATGGTGGGGGCGACGGCGGCGGTGACGTGCGACTGGGGCTTCACGCCCCTGGTCAATCACGACGCCGAAACGGACACCGCGACCGAGGTCGCCCGCTCCGTCGCCGGGGGCGACACGGTGCAGCCGATGCGGCCTTCGACCGGCGGCGAGGATTTTGCCTTCATGCTGGAACAACGGCCGGGCGCGTTCATCATGCTCGGCAACGGCCCCGGCTCGGGCGTGCACACACCCACCTTCGATTTCAACGACGAGGCGATTCCCTATGGCGTGGGCTACTGGGTGAGCCTGGTGCGCAGGGAACTGGGCGCCGCATAAGTGCGGCACCGGTCGCGCCGGTGCGGCGCGACCGGTGCCAGCCCCTGGTTCAGAGGCGCTTGACGACGCAGAGCTTGTTGCCGTCGGGGTCGCGCAGATAGGCGAGGTAGAGCTGGCCCGCCGCCCCCTGGCGAATGCCCGGCGGATCCTCGATCGACGTGCCGCCATGCGCCACCCCGGCCGCGTGCCAGGCATTTGCCTGCTCGGGGCTGTCCACCGCAAAGCCGATCGTGCCGCCATTGGCGTGCGTCGCTGGCTTACCGTCGATCGGCCGGGTGACCATGAACCGCCCGCCGCTGTGGGCGTAGATCAGACGCCCCTTGGCGTCGGTCGTCGCCGGCTGGGCACCGAGCGCCACGAAGACCGCGTCATAGAATTTCCGTGAGCGCTCGATATCGTTACTGCCGACCATGATGTGGCTGAACATGCCGCGCGTTCTCCCCCCGACTGATCCGGCGGCCGATTCCGCCTGGCCGCAAGCCAGCACGGATCGCCGTGTTTGCAAAGCCGGGCCGGCGGCATGGCTGGGACGGCTTGAATCTTGCCGGGCGACCGACGCAGATAGGCTCCCCTGAGGGACGCCGACCTTGCCCGATTCCCCCACGCCGCCGCCCCAAGCCGCCGCGCCGTTGCTCACGGTGCGGGGGCTGTCGAAGCGCTTCGGCGCCGTGGTCGCCAATGCCGACGTGGAGCTCTCGGTCATCAGGGGTGAGATCCACGCGCTGCTGGGCGAGAACGGCGCCGGCAAGTCGACCCTCGTCAGGATGATCTACGGCCTCGTGACGCCGGATGCCGGGCGCATCGAATGGGAGGGGCATGCGGTCTCCATCGCCGACCCGAACGCCGCCCGTGCGCTGGGGATCGGGATGGTGTTCCAGCATTTTTCCCAGTTCGAGACGCTGACCGTTGCCGAGAACATCGCGCTCGGGCTCGGCGGCCGCGACCTGCCCGATGCGCTCGCGCCGCGCATCCGCGAGACCGCACGGCGCTATGGCCTCGCCGTCGATCCCAACCGGCATGTGTTCCACCTCTCGGTCGGCGAACGCCAGCGCGTCGAGATCCTGCGCTGCCTGATGCAGGCGCCGAAGCTGCTGATCCTCGACGAGCCGACCTCGGTTCTGACGCCGCAGGAGGCGCAGTCGCTGTTCGCCGTGCTGCGGCGGCTGGCGGAGGAAGGCTGCGCCATCCTCTATATCGGCCACAAGCTCGAGGAGATCCGCACGCTCTGCCACTCGGCAACCGTGCTGCGCGCGGGTCGCGTCGCCGGCACCTGCGACCCGCGCCGGGTCTCGCCGCGGGAACTCGCGACCATGATGGTCGGCAACGAGCTGGCCGAGCCACGCCGGCGCACGCACCAGCCGGGGCAGGTCATCCTCACCGTCAGCGACCTCACGCTCGAGCCGGGCGACCCGCATGGCATCCCTCTCCAGAAGATTCGTTTCGAGTTACGCGCGGGCGAGATCCTCGGCATCGCCGGGGTCGCCGGGAACGGCCAGAAGGAACTGCTCGCCGCCCTGTCCGGCGAGCGGCTGAGCAAGCCCTCCGCGATTCGGCTGGGTGCGGAGGCGATCGGCGGGCTGGGGCCGGTGGCGCGGCGGCGCGCCGGTCTTGGTTTCATCCCCGAGGAGCGGCTGGGCCGCGGGGCGGTCGCGGAGCTCTCGCTCGCGGAAAACGGGATGCTGACCCGGCTTGCGTCGCCGGTTGTCGCGGGCGGGCTGGTGCGTCGAGGCGCCGCCAGGGCGCTGGCGAGGCGGCTGATCGAACGGTTCAAGGTGCGCGCCGCGGGCGTCGGGGCGCCGGCGGCGAGCCTGTCCGGCGGCAACATGCAGAAATTCATCGTCGGCCGCGAGCTCGATGCACGGCCACTGGTGCTGCTGGCGGCGCACCCGACCTGGGGCGTGGACGTGGGGGCAACGGTTGCCATCCGCCAGGCGCTGCTCGACCTCGCCGCGGCCGGAGCGGGGATCGTCGTCGTTTCCGAGGACCTTGCCGAACTGTTCGAGATCGCCGACCGGATTGCCGTGCTGTCCTCCGGCCGGCTCGGCGAGGCCGTTCCGGTTTCGCAACTGACCCTCGAGGCCGTCGGCCTGCAGATGACCGGACACGGCGCGGCGGAGTGCCTCGATGCGGCTTGAGAAGCGCGAGGCACCGTCGGCGGCGATGCTGTGGGTGGCGCCGCTGCTGGCCGCCGCGACCAGCGTCGTGCTCACCGGCCTTCTCTTCACGGCGCTGCGGGTCAACCCGTTCGCGGCGCTGCGCCTGCTCTACCTGGCGCCGCTCGCGAGTGCGAACGGCGTCGCCGAGCTCGCCCTGAAAATGACGCCGCTGCTGCTGTGCGCACTCGGCATCGCCATCGGCGTGCGCGCCAACGTCTGGAACATCGGCGCCGAGGGCCAGTTCACCATGGGCGCCGTCGCCGGTGGCGGCATCGCGCTGGCGCTCGGTCCGGCCGGCGGCTGGTACGTGCTGCCGCTGGTGCTGGCGGCGGGCATCGCGGGTGGAATGGCATGGGCGGCAATTCCCGCCGCGCTGCGCATCGGCGCGAACGCGCACGAAATCCTGACCACGCTGATGCTGAACTATGTCGCCCAGGACATCCTGAGCTGGCTGGTTCACGGGCCGTGGCGGGATCCGCAGGGGTTCAACTTCCCCCAGTCGAGGACCTTCGCCGATGCCGCGACCCTGCCGACGCTCTGGGGCACGCGGCTGACGCCGATCTTCTTCGTCGCCATGCTGGCCGCGCCCTGCGCCTGGCTGCTGCTGCAACACACCACCGCCGGCTACCGGCTGCGGGTCGCGGGACTGGCACCGGCGGCGGCGCGCTATGCGGGATTTTCGGCGCGCGGCACGGTGTGGCTGTCGCTGCTGATCGCGGGCGGGCTCGCCGGGCTCGCCGGGATAGCCGAGGTGGCGGGACCGATCGGGCAACTGATGCCCACGATCTCGCCGGGCTATGGCTATGCCGCGATCATCGTCGCGTTCCTCGGGCGGCTCGAGCCGTTCGGCATCGTCGTCGCCTCCGCGCTGATGGCGCTGCTCTATCTCGGCGCCGACGGGCTGCAGATGCATCTGCAGCTGCCGCTCTCGCTCACCGGCACGCTGCAGGGAATGCTGCTGTTCCTCCTGCTCGCCGCCGATGTTCTGGTGGCGAACCGGGTGGTATGGCGGCGGGCACCGGCGGCAGCGCACGCGCCGGGAAGCATGCGGTGAAGGTGCAGCGGGCGCTGTGACAACGTGGCCAGGTTTCGTGCTTGCGACAGGACGGCATGGCTGAGGCGGTGCTGATCCTCTCGATCGTGGTTGCCACGCTGCGCGCGGCGACACCCCTGCTGCTCGCCGGCCTCGGCGAGCTGGTGGCAGAGCGCTCCGGCGTGCTGAATCTCGGCGTCGAGGGGATGATGCTGATGGGCGCGGCCGCGGGTTTCGCGGTGCGGGCCCTGTCGGGCAGCGCGGCGCTGGGTCTGCTGGCCGCGATTCTGGCCGGCATCGCGATGGCGGCGCTGTTCGCACTGCTGACGCTGCGGCTGCTCGCCAACCAGGTGGCGACGGGCCTCGCCCTGACGATTTTCGGCATCGGGCTGTCGGCACTGACCGGCCTGCCCTGGGCAGGGGTGCCGGCACCAGGCCTCGCCGCGACGATCTGGCCGGGCCTGGCGCACGCGCCACCGGCGCTGCAGCAGGTGCTGCTGCTCGATCCGCTGGTCTGGATCGCGTTCGCGGGTGTGTTCGCGGTCGACTGGTTCCTGCGCAGGAGCCGTGCCGGCCTCGCCCTGCGCGCGGTGGGCGAAAGCGCGGAAGTGGCGCACGCGCTGGGCACGAGCGTGCTTCGCATCCGCCTGGCCGCGGTGCTGTTCGGCGGCGCCATGGCTGGGCTCGCGGGGGCGGACCTCTCGCTCGCCTACACCCCGATGTGGGCGGAGAACATGACCGCGGGGCGCGGCTGGATTGCGCTCGCCCTGGTGGTGTTCGCCACCTGGAAGCCATGGCGCCTGGCCGCCGGCGCGCTGCTGTTCGGCTTCGTCACCATCGCGCAATTCCAGGCCGAGGCCTTCGGCCTGTCGCTGTCGCCGGATCTTCTCTCCACCCTGCCCTATCTTGCCACCATCGTCGTGCTGGTCCTGATTTCGCGCGACGCGACTCGGCTGCGGCTGGCAGCACCCGCCGCACTCGGCAAACCCTTCCGTCCCACGGATTAGATGGAGATGAGCATGACCAACCTGCCCCGCCGCAGCGTCCTCGCCGGCGCGCTCGCCACCCCGGCCTTGCTGACCCGCGCCGCCCGCGCTGCCGCCCCGCTCAAGATCGGCTTCGTCTACGTGGCGCCGATCGGCGACGCCGGCTGGACCTACCAGCACGAGCTGGGCCGGCGGGCGCTGCAGGCGAAGCTCGGCGACAAGGTGAAGACAAGCTATGTCGAGAACGTGAGCGAGGGGGCCGACGCCGAGCGCGTCATCCGGCAGATGGCCGCCGACGGCAACGGTCTGATCTTCACCACCTCGTTCGGTTTCATGAACCCCACCATCAAGGTGGCGCACGCCTTCCCGAAGGCGAAGTTCGAGCACTGCACGGGCTACAAGCGGGCGGCGAATGTCGCGACCTATTCCGCTCGCTTCTACCAGGGCCGCTTCCTCGCCGGCCTGGTCGCGGGCCACATGAGCAAGAGCGGCATCATCGGCTATGTCGCGGCCTTCCCGATCCCCGAGGTCGTGCAGGGCATCAACGCGACCCTGCTCGGCGCGCGCAAGGTCAATCCGAAGGCCACGATCAAGGTCGTCTGGACCTCCTCCTGGTTCGATCCCGGCAAGGAGCGAGCGGCCGCGGACACGCTGATCAGCCAGGGCGCGGACGTGCTGACACACCACACCGACAGCCCCGCGGTCGTGCAGGCCGGCGAGGAAAAGGGCGTCTGGACGCTGGGCTACGACAGCGACATGTCCAAATACGGCCCCAAGACCTGCCTCACGGCAACGACGATGATCTGGGATCAGTACTACATCAAGCGCGCCGGCATGGTGCTGGACGGCACCTGGAAGAGCACGGATACGTGGGGCGGCATCGGCGACGGCATGATCAAGATGGCGCCGCTCAACAAGGCGGTACCGGCGGCCGTGGCGAAGGAGGTCGACATCGCGACGCGGGCCATCGCCTCCGGCCGGTTCAAGCCGTTCTTCGGCCCGGTGCTCAATCAGGCCGGCAAGGTGGCGATCCCCGCCGGGCAGGGCCTCACCGACAAGCAGATCCTGAGCATGAACTGGTTCGCGCAGGGTGTCGAAGGCAAGATCTGAGATCAGGCTCGCGCAGGCGGCCGATCTCGGGCACGTGGTGGCGCTGACCAGTGCTGCCTACGCGATCCATCAGGGCCTGGCCCAGCCGCCGCTGCCGGTGAGCGAGGATTATGCGCCACGGATCGCGCGCGGCGAGGTGTGGCTCGCGGGCATGGACGGCCTGATCGTCCTCGAGACGCACGCCGACCACCTGCTCATCTTCAGCGTGGCGGTGCGGCCGCAGGCGCACGGCACCGGCACCGGCCGCACGCTGATGGCCTTCGCCGAAGATCGCACCCGGGCGGTCGGCCTGACCGAGGTCAGGCTCTATACCAACGCCCTGTGGGAGAAAAACATTTCGCTCTACCAACGTCTCGGCTACCGGGAGACGGGGCGGCGCGACAACCCGGCGCGGCAGGGATGGACCCTCGTCGACATGGCGAAGAGCCTCGCCTGATCAGGCGAGCTTCGCGCGGTACTCATCGGGGACCGGGATCGAGCGGCCCGTCGAGCGGGAGATGAAGACACTGGCGAGCTCGCCCTCGTAGACGACGCGTTCGCCAACCCGCCCGGTCACCGCGAACGTCAACGAGGAGCGGCCGAGCTTGGCGACGCGCACCTCGGTTGCCAGCGTGTCGCGCGGCGTGATCGGGGAACGGAACTCCACCGCCACGCGCACGAAGGGCGTGCCGATACCGCGATCGATGTTGAGCTCGTACCAATCCGTGCCGAGCCGCGCACGAAACCAGGCATCGATCGCCTCGAGCGCGAATTCGACGATGCGGCCGGTCCAGGCAATGCCGGCAGCATCGGTGTCGGCGAAACGCACCTGGCAGGTGTGGATATGAGTCACGGCAGAGCTGGTGTCCATCAGTAGGTCTCGGCGTGGAAACGGCCATCCGCGCGCATGGCCGCGCGCAGCTCCGGCCAGTCGAAGCCCGCATCGCCGCCGATGGCACTGAACGCCTCGTCGACTCCCGCCTCCAGCCCCTTGAGCCCGCAGAGAAAGACATGCGTCGCCGGACGACGCAGCAGATCCGCGAGCTCCGCGGCGCGCGCCGCCATCCGGTGCTGGACATATTCGCGCTTCTGGCCCGGCAGGCGCGAGAACACGAGTTCCTGTTCCAGCAGGGCTTTTGGCACTTTCTGCAACGGGCCGAAATACGGCAGTTCCTGCGGCGTCCGCGCGCCAAAAAAGAGCCACAGCCGAGCCGGACCGCGATGCGCCAGGCGGCGGCGGTGTTCGGTAAAACCCCGGAATGGTGCCGCGCCGGTGCCGGTGCAGATCATCAGAATGTCCGCGGCCGGATCGTCGGGCATCAGGAACGTGGCGCCGAACGGGCCGGTTACGGCAACCTGATCGCCTTTGCGCAGGTCGCACATATAGTTGGAGGCGACGCCGCGGAACGTGCTGCCATCCGGCCGCCGCTCGGCAACGCGCTTGACCGTAAGCGCGAGATTGTTCGTGTTGGGCCGCTCGCCGTCGCGCGGCGAGGCGATGGAATAGAGCCGCATCGCGTGCGGTCGGCCCGCCGCGTCGACGCCGGGCGGTGTGATGCCGATGCTCTGCCCCTCCAGGACCGGGAATGGCGTCGCGCCGAAATCGAGGATGATGTGACGCACGTCCGATTCCGCGTCGGCGGCGGTGATGCGGAAATTGCCTGTCACGGTCGCGACCGCGGGGTTGGCGCGGTTGTGCAGGTTGACGCGCGGCTTGGCGGCCGACGCGGGAGCCTTGGCGTAGCCGCCGGCACGCCGGTGTGCCTCGGCCAACAGGGCCGCGGCCTCATCGTCCAGCGCGTCGATCGTTTCGACGTCGGGGGCGGCTGGCGGCAGTTCCGTCCAGGAGAACTGCTCCGTCACCGAAAATGGCTGCTCGACCTTGCGCCAATTGTCGATCGAGCCTGTCGGGCAAGGCGTGATGCAATCCATGCAGGCGTTGCAGATCGACGGATCCACGACGTAGTTGTTCTCGTCGTGGGTGATCGCCCCGATCGGGCAGGTCGCCTCGCAGGTGTTGCAGCGGATGCAGATCTCGGGATCGATCAGATGCTGCCTGATGGAACCCACGCCAAGAACCTCCAGTTAGGGACGCGGGTCTCATACCCGCGTCCCCGTTCATCTCCGGCCAACGGCCTGCGCGCCCGCCGCGCTCCCGGCAGGGCCCGGGATCTTACTCGTGGATTCTCACATATTCGAATTCGCCCGGCTTGCCATCGATGCCCACTCGCGGCGACGCAATCCACGAAGCATATTTTCCCGGCTCCGTCACAGGCTTCATCAGGCTTTCGATGAAGACCCGGTCGTCGCTGTCGGGCAGGCGCGCGGGGTCGCTATCGAAACCCGCGAACTCCCCGATCTTGCGGTTGAAGGTCACCGGCGGCAGCTCAAGACGGAACGCATAGCCAGCCTTCTCGATCGGCTTGTTCCAGCGCCCGACGCCACCGTGGCAGTCGGCAACGTAGTCGTCGCGCAGCCGCATGTTCAGCGCGGATAGGGCTGGGACCTCCTCATTCACCGCCAGGCCGGCCTTCAGACGCAGGACGGGGTAGGTGCTGTCGGTGAGCTGATGATCGTCCTCGAGCTTGTCCTCGCGATAACGCCCCTTCAGGCCGGCATTGAATGCGTTGGCGGCGTTGGTGGAAATTTCGTTGCCGAACAGATCCAGTGTCAGGGAAAAGTGCAGGTTGAGTTTCCGCTGGATCGTGGGCAGGTCGATCACACCCAGCGCACGCACACGCTCCACATCGGTGGGGTCGTCGATGCCGGCTGCCTGCATCGCCTCCACCGTGCGCTCGACGATGCGCCCCACGCCGGTCTCGCCCACGAACATGTGGTGCGCTTCCTCCGTCAGCATGAACCGGCAGGTGCGCGACAGCGGATCGAAGCCCGATTGTGCCAGCGCCTCGAGCTGCATCTTGCCGTCACGGTCGGTGAAGAAGGTGAACATGAAGAAGCTGAGCCAATCCGGCGTCGCCTCGTTGAACGCACCGAGCATGCGCGGCGTGTCGGCATCACCGGAGCGGCGACGCAGCAGATCCTCGGCTTCCTCGCGGCCCTGCGTGCCGAAATATTTCTGCAGCAGGTACACCATGGCCCAGAGATGCCGGCCCTCCTCGACGTTCACCTGGAACAGGTTGCGCATGTCGTAGAGCGAGGGCGCGGTGGCGCCGAGATGGCGCTGCTGCTCGACCGAGGCAGGCTCCGTATCGCCCTGGATGACGAGCAGGCGGCGCAGCATCGCCCGGTATTCGCCAGGCACTTCCTGCCATGCGGGCTCACCCTTGTGAGCGCCGAAGCCGATGCGCCGTCCCTCGATGGCGGGGGCCAGCAGCACGCCCCATTTGTATTCCGGCATGCGCACATAACCGAACTTCGCCCACCCCTTGGGATCGACGGAGATGGCGGTGCGCAGGTAGACGAGGGCCTGCTGGAAGCCCTCCGGCCCCATGTCGTGCCACCAGTCGATATAGCCGGGATGCCAGGTTTCGAGCGCCTTGCGCACGCGCGCGTCCTGCGCGAGGCCGACATTGTTCGGGATCAGGCCGTCGTAATCGACTTCCATGCCGTCGGGCATCGGGTTTCTCCTATACGCGTTCGCGGTCGTAGGTCGGTTTCAGACCGGTTCCGTAACGTTTTAGCGCTCCTGCCTCGCCAACCGCATTGGGTCGCTGGAAAACCCAGTTCTGCCAGGCGGTAAGGCGGCCGAAGATGCGCGTCTCCATGGTCTCGGGGCCGGCGAAGCGCAGGTTGGCCTCCATCGCGGTGAGCGCATCCGGCGAGAAGGACGCGCGCTCCTCCAGGATCTGGCGTACTTCGTCGCCCCAATCGACTTCATCGAAGACCTGCGTCACCAGACCGAGGGATTCCGCCGCCTCCGCATCGAGGTTGCGGCCGATGGCCGCGCGCGCCGCGTCCACGCTTTCGGGTTCGCCGAGGAAACGGGTGGCCAGCCGCGTCAGGCCGTTGGCCATCGGATAGGCGCCGAAATTGAGCGGCGACAGGGCGATGGCGGTCGCGCGATTGTCGCCCGCGCGCGTCCCGCTCAGCATCACCGCGCGATCCGCCGCGAAAAGGATCTCAGCCAGCGTGCCGGCAAAACACGACCCAGGCTCGGCCAGCGCGATGACCGAACGGGCGGTAAGGTCGAGCCGCTTGAGTGTCCGACGCCAGAGCAGCCGGATTTCACGTACCAGCCAGTCGGTCCTGCAGGTTTCGAGCAGTTCGTCAGCGGCCAGCACCGGCGCGATGTCGCCCTCGGCGGCGATGGTGAGCAAACCCAGCTCCGGCTCGTTGAAGCGCAGATGCAGCAGCGCATCGTCGAGTTCGCGGGCAAGGGCGAGCGGCCAGAACGCCGCACCTTCGCGGTGAATGCCGGTGAGATCGGTGGGCAATGAGCCCGGACCGCGCAGCAGGATATGCGCGCGGCGGGCGGCGCGGTCCATCGTGACAGTAACATAACGATAAGCCAGGCTGTCCGCGGTTTCCTTTCGCTCCAGCGGGGGCAACGCGATGCCCTGCGCCACCACCGGGCGATCCGATGTCTCGGCAAGCGCGCGCGCCCGCGCGGCGACCCCTTCTTCCCAGCGCGAAGGCGGGATCGTTTCGTCCACGAGCCGCCAGGCGACGGCGCGCCGGCCGCCGACCCCCTCCTCCTTCGAGCAGAACAGATCGGCGAGATCGCGGCGGACCCGGCGCTTGTCGGTGAGGCGCGTGAGGCCGCCGGTGCCCGGCAGGACCGCGAGCAGCGGCGTCTCCGGCAATGCGACCGTCGAGCGACGGTCGTCGATGAGCAGGATGCGATCCGCTGCCATGGCGATCTCGTAGCCGCCGCCCGCACAGGCGCCGGAGACCGCGGCGATCCAGGTCTGGCCGGATAGCGCGCTTGCTTCCTCGATGGCGCAGCGCGTTTCGTTGGTGAACTTGCAGAAATTGACCTTGTGCTGGTGCGTCGCCCTGGCGAGCATACGGATGTTCGCCCCGGCACAGAACACGCCCGGCTTGCCCGAGCGAAGGACGACGACGCGCACCGTCGGATGCTCGAAGCGTAGCCGTGTCATCGCGTCCGCAAGCTCGATATCGACCGAGAGATCGTACGAGTTGAGCTTCAGCTCCACGTCCGGCAGCAATCCGGCGTTGGGATTCACGTCCATGATGAGCGTGGCGACCGGTCCGTCCACCTCGAGGCGCCAGTGGCGCCAGCGCTGCGGGTCCGTGCGGCAGTCGATGCGCGGCATTTCGGCATAGGGCATGGGGTGCTGTCCTTCCGGCTGTTGCGCTATAATGCCGATATTTTAGGTGTGCAAGAAATATAATGCGCAGTCAGGAAGCGCTCGATGGCCTCCAGTGTCGCCTCCGCCGCCTCGAGGTGGGGTGCATGGGCGCCATCCACGACCGCGATCTCGACCGGGCCGGGAGCGCGCTCGGCGAGGAAGCGCGCGTGCGCGATGGTGCCGTATTGATCCCGGGTGCCCTGAACGACCAGGGCCGGGCCAGGCATGGAGCGGCATTCCGCGTCCAGATACAGCGCCTCGGGAAACCCCGGGTCGAGCCAGGCATCGTGCCAGAACCGGAAAACCGTGTCCGGATCGAGGTGGTGGCGCGCCAGGCGCGGGCGCAGCTCGCCATAGCGCTGGCCGATCGCACGTATCGAGCTGACGGAAACGTCCTCGACGAAGAAGTGCGGCGCGATCAGGACGCGCGCCGCGATGCGTTCGTCGCGCGCCAGCGCCGCGATGGTGCCGCCGTCCGAGTGGCCGACGAGCGTGCACCGGCCGATGCCGGCCGCGTCCAGCAGTCGCGGCAGCAGGGCGGCTTCGCGCTGCATGTAGTCGAGCGGCGCCGGCAGACGCGCCGGTGTCGACCGCCCGTAGCCGCGGCGCGACCAGACGAACACGCCAAGCCCGGTGCGGGCCGCGAGATGGCGCGGGAAATCCCGCCAGAGAGAGACGCTGCCGAGGCCCTCGTGCAGCAGCACCAGGCCGGGGTTTTCGCCCCAGACCATCGCCTCCAGCGTCGCATCGCCAAGGGTCACCCGATGCGTTGCGTCCGCGGGGGGGCTAGCATGCATAAGGACGTCCCGTGTCATCGCCTGAGCCTGCTATAGCAAACCATGGACGCTAGCATCGCATCCCTTGACTTCCCCGTCCCCGAGGCGCCCGCCCCCGGCAGCGTGACCGCGATCGCCCCCGGGGTGCGGTGGCTGCGGCTGGCGCTGCCGTTCGCGCTCGACCATGTGAATATCTACCTGATCGCCGATGGCGAGGGCGAGGCGGTGCTCGACACCGGCATCGCCGACGAGCCCACACGCGCGGTTTGGGAGACGCTGCTTTCCGGCGGCCTGCGGCCGACGCGGCTGATCCTCACCCATTTCCACCCGGACCATATCGGCCTCGCGAACTGGCTCGTCGGGCGCTGTGGCATCAATGTCTCCATGCCGCTCACCGAATATCTGTTCGCGCAGCACCTGACGCACAACCGCGAGGCGCTCGGCTCGCCCACCCACCATGATTTCTACACCAGGAACGGCCTGCCGGAGACGGAAGCGGCGCTGCTGATGGGCCGCGGCCACCATTATCTCCGGATGACGACCGGGTTGCCGCCGATGTTCCGCCGGCTGCGCGCCGGCGAGACGCTGCGGCTCGCCGAGCGTTCGCTGCAGGTGTTCACCGGCGGCGGGCATGCGCCGGAGCAGGCCATGCTGTGGGACCGCGGTGGCAGTCTGTTTTTCGCCGCGGACCAGGTCCTGGCGAAGATTTCGCCCAACATCAGCGTCTGGCCGCAGGAACCCGACGCGGATCCGCTCGGACTCTACCTCGAATCGCTGGCCGCGCTGCGCGCTGCGATCCCCGCCGATGTGCTGGTGCTGCCGGCGCATAATCTGCCATTCCGCGGCCTGCACGAGCGGCTGGGGCAGCTCGCGGACCACCACCAGGCTCGCTGCGATGCCGTGGCCAGGGCCTGCGCCGAGGCGCCGCGGACGGTCTACGAGCTCATCGCGTTCATGTTCCACCGCAAGCTCGACGCGCACCAGACCGGCTTCGCCTTCGGCGAGGCGATGGCGCACGTGAACTACATGGTCACGCGCGGCGACCTGGTCATGGTGCCGGGCGACGTGCGGCGATTCCGCCTGGCGTAAGCTGGGCCTTCTGCCCGGCCGTTCGCGATCGCCCGCCTCGTCGTTGCGGGCAGTTTCCTCTTCCCATAGTCTCGCCACACCAACGACGGGAGCATCCCGATGAGCCTGACCTACAAGGGCATCACGCCCGTGCGCTCGGTCGATACCCGCAGGCTGCAGAGCCAGACGCCGGTGGCCGGCACGACCTGGAAAGTGACGGGCGGCAAGGTCAGCGTCGGCACCAAAGGCGATCCCGGCATCTGCATGACGCTCGTCTGTTTCTGGCTCTCGCGGCTTATCGAAGGCGAGCCCGTCACCTCCGTCAGCGACTTCCCCAGTTCGTTCCAACTCTCGATCGCCCAGTCGGCCTATGAGTTCAAAAGGGCCAAGGCCGACGAAATGATCATGCAACGGTTCGGTGTCGAAGCGAACTTCCACACCGTCAAGAAAGCGAAGTGGTATATGTGGGGGAAGAAGCGGCTGCAGCAGATCGCTGCCGCAACGACCGCTCGCGCTGGCTACTATCTGTTCGGAGCCGCCGGCGAAGGGGCACACGCGCTCGGGATCCGCACCCTCGGCGCGATTCAGTTCTTCGATCCCAACGAAGGGATCCTCACATTCACCTCGGCGCGGGATCTGGCGACCTGGCTGCCACCTTACATGTACGAGGAATATCCCGATCTCCGGGCGGAAGTCGAACTCTTCGGGGTGGGCGCCAGCTGAGCTCGCGCCAGGCGCGCACCAGCCGCGCCACCGTTTGCCGATGGCTCCAGACGGGAGCGTGCGAGCGCGCCTGCCCCGACGGGCGCGGGAACCTACACCACCCCGTACGCCTGAAACCAGGCCATCGCGCGCGCCCAGGCATCTTTTGCGTCTTTCGCGACGTAACTCGGCCGGTAGTCGGCATGGAAGCCATGGCCGGCATCCGCATAGTAGACGATCTCCACCGCCTGCCCGGCGGCACGCGCCCTGGCGGCTGCGGCCTCGACATCGGCCCGCTTGATTGAGGGATCCTTGCCCCCGTAAAGGCCGAGCAGCGGGCAATGCAGGTAGCCGGCCAGCTCCAGCGCGGTGTCCGGCTGCACCGGATTCGTCGGCGTGCTGACCGGGCCATAAAACGCGACCGCCGCACGCAGGGCGCGGTTGTGCTCGGCATAGAGCCAGGTGGTGCGACCGCCGCGGCAGAACCCGATCACGCCCAGTCGCTTCGCATCACCGCCGTTGGCTTCCGCCCAGACCACGGCGGCATCCAGATCGGACAGCATCTGTGCGTCCGGCGTCGCCGCGACGATCGCGAAGATCTTCTTGACGTCGGAGATTTTGCCGAGGTCGCCCGAGCGCGCGTAGATGTCGGGCGCCACCGCCATCTTGCCGAGTTTGGCGAGGCGCCGGCAGACATCCATGATGTAGTGGTGGACGCCGAAGACTTCCTCGTTGACGAGCACCAGGGGGAACGGTCCCGAACCGTCGGGCCGCGCGAAATAGGCCGGCATGTGACCGTCCGCGGTCCGGACCTCGACGTCGCCGGTCACCAGGCCCTGGGTGTCGGTCGTGATGGTCTGCGCCTCGACGCGGGCGGTCGCCAGCGTCAGCCCCGCGGTGAAGCCGCCCGTCAGCAGCCCCCGGCGCGCCATCGGATAGCGATGCAGAA
>JAJXSZ010000030.1 GCA_021784255.1 Pseudomonadota bacterium
GAAGCGGTCGGCCATCGCAGCGGGACCGATCGGCACGGTCTCGGAAAGGATGTCGCGCGTCAGCACGAAGCCGCCGACATGCTGGGAGAGATGGCGCGGAAAGCCGACGATCTCGCGTGCCAGAGCTACGGTGCGCGCCAGTGGCGGGCTCGCAGGGTCGAGTCCGATAGCCATCAGCCGTTCGTCCGGCCAGGCCACGTCGCCGTGATTCCAGCTTTCGGTGGACAGCGCTG
Source organism: Pseudomonadota bacterium (assembly GCA_021784255.1). Lineage (GTDB taxonomy): Bacteria > Pseudomonadota > Alphaproteobacteria > Acetobacterales > Acetobacteraceae > JAJXXT01. The sequence goes on from JAJXSZ010000030.1 coordinate 234, forward strand.
CCGTCGTGTCTGCCGACAAGCCCATCACCTTGCCTACCTCGCGCGCCGCGCGCCGGGAGCGGAAATGGATCACCGTCGCCGCGATCGCCGCGTGGTCGTGGCCATAACGGTTGTAGATATACTGGATCACTTCCTCGCGCCGTTCGTGCTCGAAGTCGATGTCGATATCCGGCGGTTCGCGCCGCTCGGCGGAGATGAAGCGCTCGAACAGCAGCTCGATCCGGGTGGGATCGACGGCGGTGATACCGAGGGCGTAACAAACTGCGGAATTGGCGGCGGAGCCGCGACCCTGGCAGAGAATGCCGCGGTGGCGCGCGAAGCGCACGATGTCGTGGACGGTCAGGAAATAGCGCGCATAGCCGAGTTCGGCGATGACGGCGAGCTCCTTTTCCAGGGTCACGCGCACCTTCGCCGGCACGCCCTGCGGCCAGCGCTTCACCGTCCCTTCCCAGGCCAGGGTCGCGAGATGTCCGTCTGCGGTGCAGCCCTGCGGCACCGGTTCGTCGGGATATTCGTAGGCGAGCTGGTCGAGCGTGAAGCGGCAGGAATCGGCGACCTGCATCGTCCGTTCGATCGCCTCGGGGTATGCTGAGAAAAGGCGCACCATTTCCCCGGGTGGCTTGAGGTGCCGCTCGGCATGCGCCGCGAGCAGCAGGCCGGCCTGTTCCAGCGTCTTGTTCTCGCGGATGCAGGCGAGTACGTCGGCGAGCGGCCGACGCTCGGGGGCGTGCATCAGAATATCGCCGGTCGCGAGCAGGGGAATGCCGAAGCCAGCGAGGTGACGCAGCCGGCGCGCATCGTCGTCGCGCCAAAGCCGGACCGCGGCGAGCGAGAGATCGGCGCCGAACAGTTTCCGTAACGGGTTCGGATCAAATGTCCTGCCCGCCGCCAGGATGTCGGGGGGCGGGATCAGGATCGCGGCCTGGCCCTTCGCCGCGGCCTCGAGGTCGGCGAGGAACAGCGTGCATTCGCTCTTGCGTGCTCTCTTGCGTCCCTGGGCCTTGCCGCGCGAGAGCAGGGCGGTGAGCCTGCCCCAGGCGGCGCGATCCTTCGGCAGCAGCACGAGGTCGGGTGTCGCGTCGGCAAAGACCAGCCGTGCCCCAGGCAGGATGCGCGGTGCTCCGGGCCCCAGCTCGCGGGCGGCGGCATGGGCGCGCACCACGCCGGCGACCGTGTTGCGGTCGGCGATGCCCAGCGCGCCGATGCCGAGTTCCGCCCCGCGTGCCACCAGCTCCCCGGCATGGCTCGCTCCGCGCAGGAAGGAGAAGGCGGTCGCAGCGACAAGTTCGGCATAGGCTGCCATCGCCGCCTCACGCGAAGAATCCGTGCAGAAACCAGCGCGGCGGACGCGCTGCCCCATGCAACCCGGCGCGGAACAGCCAGCAGCGGGTGCCGTCTGTCGTCTCGATACGATAATAATCGCGTAGCCGGTCCGGGGCTGCGCCGTCGCGCCACCATTCCGCGGCGATGCGTTCCGGCCCGCTCGCTGCGCGCACGAGATGGAGCCGGCCCTGCCAGCGGAAATGCAGCGGCGGCGAATCCGGCACCGGGGCCATCACCAGCACCGGTTGCGGCCGTGCCAGCAGGCGCAGCGGGCGCGGCGTCGCGGGGGCCTGCCAGGACGATACCTCGATCGGCGGCGCCTGTCCGAGGCTGCGTTCCGGCACATGGCTCGCCCGCGGCGCCGGCCGCCACAACCGCCCCCGCCCCAACCGGACCGTGAGCGAGTCCGCCAGTGCGGCGAGGTCGGCGGCGCGCGCCCCGTGGCCGAGCAGCGCCTGGTGCGGCGCCAGATTCTCCATCGCTTCCGCGACAAACCGTATCGTTTCGATCCCGAGTCCAGGGTCGAGCCCGTCGAGCTGCATCGCGAACAGACGTGCGAGACGGGGGGCGTCGCGCATCGGCCGCGCGGTGCCGACGGCGAGGGGGACGGTGGAGCCGTCGGTGCGCCGGAAGGTCGCGGTGAAACGCAGCCCGCCGAGGCTGGCGGCGGCAAGGCGCGCGCACAGACGCCCGGCGAGAAGCTCCAGCGCATGCTCGAAGGCCGGGGCCGTCGCCGCCGGCTCGGCGAAATCCAACCGTTCCTCCCAGCTCGACGCCGGCGGCGGCCAGGCGATGGCCTCTTCTTCCCAGCCCAGCGCCTGGCCCAGCCGGCGCACCACCTCTGCCCCATAGCGTGCGGTCAGCGCGGCGCGGGGGATGCGCGCCAGGATCGCAACCTCCCGCAGCCCGACGCGGCGCAGCCCCGCGACGACGCATGGCGACAGGCGCAGCAGGGCCGGCGAGAGCCGTGCCAGCGCCATGGCCTCGCCGCCGGGCGAGCAGATGCACCGTTCCGGTCCATCCGGCGCATGCGCGAGCGCCCAGGCGGTGCCGGTGGTGCCGGCCAGCGCCAGCCGTGCGGGGATCGCGAGCCAGGCGGCGATCGCCGCCAGCATCGCCGCCTCGTCCGGCCAGAGCGCGGCACAGCCGGTGAGGTCGAGCCACAGCCCGTCCGGCGGGTCGGCGGCGGCCATCGGGGTGAAGCGCATCGCCGCCTGCGCCAGGCCCTCCAGCGCTTCCCGCTCCGCCGCCGGGTCCGCCGGCAGCGCGTCGAGTGCTGGCAGGATGGCCCGTGCCTCGGCCAGGGGCTGGCCTTCGTGGAGGCCCGGTGCGGGTGGCCAGATCGCGGCGAGGCGGCGCACGCCACGCTCGCTCGCGACGGTAACGCGCAGGTGAGGGACGCGCGCCCTATCCGGCGGCGCGGGCCCGCGATCCAGCCGCGTCAGCGCCCAGGCCGGCAGCCAGGCGTAAAGCAGGCGCCGCATCATCCTCTCCTCCCGGCTCCACCAGCCATTCCCCCTCGGCACCGCCGCGGGCCGCGAGCAGGCGCAGGTGCCAGCACGGCTCACCCGGCTCGCCGTGCTGGCCCTTGCTGGGCGCCGGCGCGATGCACCAGCGCGTGAAGGCCGCAGCGCAATCCTCCCGGCCCGCTCCATCCTCCCGGCCCGCCCACACCCGGCGCAGCAGAAGGAACCCCATGGCGCCCTGGTCGAGGCAGGCCATGGACAGCCGCCGTCCCCCCAGGCTTCCCGCCGATCCACGCCTTCCTGTCGCGGCGATCCTGTCGATCCCGATTTCGCCCACCGTCGTCACCCCGGCGCGCAACCCCGCCTCCATCGCCGCAAGGCCCGCCCGGTCGTCCGCCGGAGCCGCGAGCAGCAATCGCGCGGGATCGAGCCCGAAGCGGATCAGGCCGGCGGGGAACAGGTCCGCGTGCGGCGAGATCCACAGCACCGGCCCCGCCAGCCGCCCGAGGATGCAGGCCACGAACCCGGCGCCCACGCCGGATGCCCCGGCCGCCAGCCCCGTTTCCGCGACGGCGTGCAGCGCGCCCAGCGCCAGCCCGCCGCCCAGTGCCGCGTCCAGCGCAGCAGGGCCGAGCGAGAGCCGCCCGTGGCGGGCCAGTGGCGGCAAGGCGGCGCGCAGCCCGGCGAGCGCAGTGGCGGTGAGGGGTGGGTTTCGGGGCATTTATGTTCACGCTTCGTTCTCATCGATTCCCGAACCACCTCTCCGAGTCAAGCGTTCCCGACTCGGCCGCGCCTCAGGCTCCTGGCAATCCGGCCCGCTGCAGAAACACGGGCGTCTGGCGCGTCACCCGGCGCCCGGCCAGGAATGCCGCCAGCGCGCCGGGGGCCACCAGGGCCAGCTCGCCGTATTCTCCGTTGCCACCGGCATGCGCCGCCCGCACCGTGGCGGCATCCACGCCGAGCCGGGCCATGATGCCGATATCGCAGACATGGCTGCCGTCATGCTCCACGACACCGAGCACGCGCAGTTCCGCCACGCTGGTCGCCGGCAGCCCCAGCTCCTCCCTGAGTTCGCGCAGGAATTGGCCGCGCCAGTCCAGCGTGCCGTCCGTCCGCGCGGCCCCAGGGTCGAGGCTGCCGGCCGGGGGCAGCTGCCATTCCCCGGGTTGATAGACCGCATTGTCCGGCCGCCGGCCGAGCACGACGAAACCATCGCCGACCAGCACGCCGCCCACCGCCGTCGGCCGTACGCCGAGGGCGGCGAACAACGCCGGCTCGCGCATCTGCGCGACGGCGCGGCGGAACTCCGTCCAGTGCCCGGCGATGCCGTCCGCGCCGATCGCATCGGCACTGAATACGTCGCCGTTGAAAAGCGTGGGATCGCGGGCGCATGCCGCCTGCCAGTGCCGTTCCACCGCCGCGTCCACCTCCGCCGGCAGCATCGGGCGGGAGCGGACGATGCGCAGCAGCGGGGCCGGCGGCAGCGGGTGGAAGCGGGCAGCGTCGTGGCTCACGCGGATTCTTCTCGCCTTGCTCGCGGCTCCGAGGCAAGCTCGGCCGGTGCGATGGCTTGTCCTGCTGCTGGCCGGCCTCGCCGTCGCGGCGCCCGCCGCGGCGCAGGTGACACCTGCCGCCGTGGGACCTGTCGCGGGCCTGCGGCCGGAGCCGGTGGACGTGGTGCTGGTGCTGCTCAGCGACGTCTCGGGCTCGGTCAATGACGGCGAGTTCCACCTCGAGAAGCAGGGCTATCGCGCTGCCTTCGCCGATCCCGGTGTGGTCGCGGCGATCCGTTCGGGGATGCGGGGGCGCATCGCGGTCGCCTATGTGGAGTTCGCCGGCGCCCGCCAGCAGCACGTCGTGGTCGGCTGGACGGTGCTCGCCCGCGGGCGCGACGCGCGTGCCTTCGGCGAGGCGGTCGCGACGGCGCCGCGCAGCTTCGCCGGGCGCACGTCGATCAGTGACGGGATCCTCGCCGCCCTGGCACTGCTGCGCCGTGCGCCGTTCGTGGCACCGCGCCGGGTGATCGATGTTTGCGGCGATGGCGCCAATAATTCTGGCCCCGCCATCGCCGCGGCGCACGCGGCAGCGGCGCGGGCACGGGTCGCGATCAACGCGATCGCTATCATCAACAAATGGCCGGAAGGCTATCTCTATGGCGCGTACCGGGTGCCTGGCGGCCTCACCCGCTACTTCCGCGACCAGGTGATCGGCGGGCCGGGCAGCTTCGTGGTCGAGGCAAAGGATTTCGCGAGCTTCGCCGAGGCGATGCGGCGCAAGCTGCGCCAGGAGATCGCCGGGCGCTGAACGCGAGGCGGCGCGGGGGTTGAGGCGATGCTGCCGCGCGCGCAGGATCACGGCTCGATGAAGGGGAGAATCCGGAATGGAAATGCGCAATCTCGGCGCGAGCGGGCTGCGTGTCTCGGCGGTGGGGCTCGGGTGCAACAATTTCGGCGGTCGCATCGACCTCGCGGCAACGCGCGCGGTGATCCATGCCGCGATCGATGCCGGCATCACGCTGTTCGACACGGCCGATGTGTACGGCGAGCGCGGCGGCTCGGAGAGCGCGATGGGCCAGGTCATCGACGCCTCGATGCGCAAGCGCATCGTGCTGGCGACGAAGTTCGGCATGCCCATGGCGGATGACGGCGAGCACCAGGGTGGCTCGCGCGCCTGGATCATGCGCGCGGTGGAGGACAGCCTGTCGCGCCTCAAGACCGACTGGATCGACCTCTACCAGCTGCACCAGCCGGACCCGCGCACGCCGCTTGCCGAGACGCTGCGCGCACTCGACGATCTCGTGCGCGCCGGCAAGGTACGCTATGTCGGCGTCTCCAACATGCCGGCCTGGCAGGTCGTGGAGGCGAACGCGGTCGCGCGCGCGATGGGGCTTTCCGCTTTCGTTTCGTGCCAGGACGAATATTCGTTGCTGGTACGCAAGGCGCAGGCCGAGCTGATACCGATGATGCGCGCGCACGGACTCGGGTTGCTGCCCTATTTTCCGCTGGCCTCGGGCCTGCTCACCGGCAAGTACCGGCGCAACGCACCGCTGCCGGAAGGGGCCAGGCTAGCCAAGACACAGCGTCTGGCAGACCGGTATCTAACCGAAACGAACTGGGCATGTGCGGAGAAGCTGGCCGATTATGCCGAGGCGCAGGGGCGCAGCCTGCTCGACCTCGCCTTTGCCTGGCTCCTCGCCAGGGCTCCGGTGGCGAGCGTCATCGCCGGGGCGACGAAGCCCGAACAGGTGCGCCAGAACGTTGCTGCCGGTGGCTGGGCGCTCGACGCCGCGGTCGTGGCCGCGGTCGACGCGCTGCTCTGAGGCTCGACGGGAACAGAAACGTCGCGAGGGCCACCGGACCCTGGCCGCCGGGCCTTGGGCCATGGGGCCCTCGCGGATGCCGGCCACGCTTCCCTCCAGGCGAGGAGCGTGGCCTGTGACTTATTTGTCGCGCTAGATGTGCACGCTGTTGCTTACTTGCCGCGGGCCGGCTTCTTCGCCGGCTTGTTGCTGGCCGCCACTGCCGCGGTGAGCAGGCGCTTGAGCTCGGCAAGAAGAGCCTCACCCTTGCGCGTGCGGGTCACCAGCACACTGCGGCGATCGGCCGGATCGGCGGCGCGCTTGGCGAAGCCGAGATCGGTCAAACGGTCGAGCGAACGCGTGATCGCCGGCTTGGAGACATCGAGCCGCGCGGCGAGGCCACGCACTGTGTGCGGACCGTCTTCCAGATAGCAGATCAGGAAGACGACCAATTGGCGAGCCGAGAGATCTGGTCCCTCGCGACGCACCATTCCCAGGATCGCGTCGCGGAGTACGCCCGGCAGTTTGTCGGGCAGAACGGCAGAAGCCATCGGTGTCTCCTTATGGGCTCAGTTTCGAGGAATGTATCAGATTTCGTCCCGACAACGAAAGGGCATCGTTACATTTTTCGATCAAAAATGTTTTGATGCAATCACGATCTCCCAAGTGGAAGCCGTAACGGTATGATTCTGCGATAAATCCACTGCAGCGAATTGCCTGGGCGCAAAATGCGCCGCGGCGACCGGACGCCTCTCTTCGCAGTTGCGGCACGGCCACGGCGCCTGGTGCGCCCCCCTGGAGTCCGGGCCGCGGCTGCGCCATCCTCGCCCGATGCCGCCGTCACTCGTCACGCTTGCCGCACCGCCATGACCGACTTCGTCCTGCCTGGGCCACCGCCGGCCGCCGCGCAGCCGCCGTCGGCGGAGCTGCTGGCCCTGCATGAGGCGGCGGGACGCCTGCTCGGGGCACCGGCCGATGCCGGGCTGCGGCGGGCCTATTTCGGCTTGCTGGCGCGGTTCGCGGGCTCGCGGACCGGGCTCGGCCATGCGCTGCTGCCGGAGCTCGGCCATCCGCTCGCGTTCCGCTGTGCCGCCCCCGATCTCGCTGCCATCGCGCGCTGCTTCCTCGACGATGTCGCCGCCTTCCCGCTGCGCTGCGAGCCGCGGCGCATTCTCGTGCTCGGCGCCGGCGGCGGCTATCTCACGGTGGCCCTGGCCCGCCGGTTTCCGCAGGCCGACCTGGCCGCCGTGGAGCCGCTGGCGCCGCTGTTGCGGCTCCTGGCGCAGAACACCGCGCCCTATCCGCGCATCCGCACCATCGGTGCCGCGGTATGGCACTCGGCCTCGCGCATCGGGCTGATGCGCGAGGATGCCACCGGGTGGTCAGCGCGTTTCACCGATCGTCTGCCGCTCGAGGCGCGGCGCTTCCGCGCGCTGACGGTCACCTCGCTGCTCGAAATGCTGGGCTGGACCGGCGCCGATCTCATCGTCGCGGATTTTCCGGCCGCCGCCGAGACGCTGCTCGCCGTGCCCGGGCCGGCCTGGGCCGCCGCGCTCGATGCGCTTGCCATCGTCCGCCATCCGGAGCCGTTCGCCGAGCCTCCGGCGCCGCTCGATGCCGCGACGCTCGATGCGCCGCATCTGGGCACGGGCGAGTTCACGGTCATCACCCACGCCCGCGAGCGTCACGCGCCGGTCGATGTTGCCGAGCGCCGCGCCCCCCGCCACCTGCCGGTGGCCGCTCCCCGGCACCTGCCGCTGATCCAGGAGGAACCGGGGACGGCTCCGCTGCGCCTGGAAGGCGCGCTGCGCGAGCCCTGGGGGTTCTTCCTTGCCGGCGACGGCGGGTTCCAGTTGCATGCGCCGGCGCCGGGCGAGACCGCGCGGGCGCTGTTCGCCCGCACCCTCGCGGGCCAGAGCCGGCTCGAGACCGGGCTCGCCCATGCCGGGCCAGGCGGCGGCAGGATCAGGTTCACGGTGGCTCTCGAGAACGCGGCGGGTGAGACGCTCGCCGGCGAGACACGGACGCTCGCACCGGGCGCCACCCAGCGCCTGGTGCTCGGCTTTGCGCCGGCTTCAGGCCCGCACCGCGCCGTGCTCGCCACCGCGATGGAGGAGGGGGCGGCGAGCAATGCCTATGCCTGGGCCCGTTTCCTCGCTCCGGCGTTCGGCTGAGGCGGGGCGCTACAGTCCGCTGGCACGGTTGGCGTCGAGTTCCGCCTTGCTCAGGCGGAAGCCGACGTAAATATGGTAGCCGGCCGCGGACTGATCAGCGCCGACCGGAAAGTTGAGGAAGATCTGCTGGCCGACCAGCGTCATGTGATCGACGTTCGGCGCGAACGTGCCCGTCACGACGTAGTCCTGCTCATCGAGGATCCTCTGCCCCTTCGCCGCGGCCACGAAATAGTGCAGCGCCACCGTGCGGCTGGTCGCCGCCGGGCCGCGCTGGACCGCAAACTCGGCGCGCAGCTGCGCCCCCACCGAGCGCCGGCCGGTGAACCGGCAGCTGGCCGGCACCGCCTCGATGCGGGCCGCGAGCACCAGGTCGCGGATATCGTGCTGGTTGCCCTTGCCGGCGACTTTGATCTGGTCGGAGGCGCCCTGGATCAGCGACAGCTGCGGGCAGGCGGGGGGAAAGCCGCTCGGCGTGCAGCCGGCCAGCGCCAGCGCCGCGAGCGCGCCGGCCAATCCCGCTCCCGCACGACGTCGCCGTGCCGTGCGTGCCATCGCCCTGGTAGCGCTGTGCTTTGCCATGAGTCCTCCGCCGTGATGGCCGCGCGCGGCCACGTTCGCATGATGCCGTTGCGCCTCCATGCCGTGCATTGCCGGCAAGGGGAAGGGCCTCTATGTCTGCGCCATCCATCATATGCCCCGGTCGCAGCGCTCAGCCGCGGCCAGGCTGGAGCCGTTCCCTGCATGTCCGCCAATGCCGCCGATGCCGCCGATGGTCGTCCCGAAGCCGGGTTGCCGCGCCTGCGCGTGCTGCTGGCCGCGCCACGCGGCTTCTGCGCCGGTGTGGACCGAGCCGTGCGGGTGGTGGAGGAGGCGCTGAAGCGTGACGGCGCGCCGGTCTATGTGCGCCACGAGATCGTGCACAACCGCGTCGTGGTCAACGGCCTGGCCGCGCAGGGCGCGGTGTTTGTCGAGGAGCTGGACGAGGTGCCGCCGGGCGTGCCCGTCGTGTTCTCGGCGCATGGCGTGGCGAAATCGGTCCCGCTCGCCGCTGCCGCGCGCGGCCTCACCGCCTTCGACGCGACCTGCCCGCTGGTCTCCAAGGTGCATCGCGAGGCGGAGCGGCACGAGGCCATGGGGCACCACATCCTGATGATCGGCCATGCCGGCCATCCCGAGGTCGAGGGTACGATGGGCCAGGTCCGCCTGGGAGCGATGACGCTGGTGCAGTCGCTGGCCGAGGCCGAGGCGGTCGCGCCGCCCCCCGGTCCGCTCGCCTTCGTGACCCAGACCACGCTGTCGGTCGAGGACGCGGCCGAGATCGTCGCCGTGCTGCGCCGCCGCTTCCCCGGCATCGAGGGGCCGGCGAAGGAGGATATCTGCTACGCCACCACCAACCGCCAGGCGGCGGTGCGCGCGGTGGCCGCGGAGGCAGGGCTGGTGCTCGTGGTCGGCAGCGCGAATTCCTCCAACACGATGCGGCTCTGCGAGGTGGCGAGCCGCGCCGGCGCGCGCGCGCAGTTGCTCGAGGGGCCGGAGGCGCTGGACTTGGACGTGCTCGAGGGCGAGACGGTGATCGGCATCACCGCCGGTGCCTCGGCTCCCGAATCCCTGGTCCAGGGCCTGCTGGCGCGGCTTGGGGAACATTATGCGCTCGACGTGCAGGAGCGGCGCGTCACGACCGAGGACCTGACCTTCAAGCTGCCGGTGGCGTTGTCGGCCTGATGCCAGCGCCGGTTCTCTGATGGCGGTCTACACGGAGGTTTCCGACGAGGCGCTGGCCGCGTTCCTCGGCGACTACGCGATCGGCGAACTGGTCGCCTTCCGCGGCATCGCGGAGGGGGTGGAGAACAGCAACTTCTCGCTGCGCACCACCGCCGGCGACTTCATCCTCACGCTCTACGAGAAGCGCGTCGATCCGCGCGACCTGCCGTGGTTTCTTGGCCTCATGCAGCATCTGGCGGCGCGCGGCATCGCCTGCCCGCGTCCGGTCGGCGGGCGCGACGGGGCGGCGCTGCGCCGCCTCGCCGGCAAGGCGGCGGCGATCACCACCTTCCTGCCCGGCATCTGGCCACGCCGGGTGCGCCCGGAGCATTGCGCACCGCTCGGCGCGGCACTTGCGGCCCTGCATCGCGCCGGCGAGGGTTATGCGCCCACCCGCACCAATGGGCTCGGGCCCGACGCCTGGGGACCATTGCTGGAACGTTGCGACACCACCGGCGCGGCCGGGCGGGAGATGGCCAACGTCGCCGCCGAACTGCGGGTAAGCCTGAAGCCGATCCTCGCTGCCTGGCCGGCCGGTCTTCCCGCCGGGCACATCCATGCGGACCTGTTCCCCGACAACGTGTTTTTCCTCGGCGGGCGCGTTTCCGGCCTCATCGACTTCTATTTCGCGGCGACGGATTTCTATGCCTACGACCTCGCGGTGTGCCTCAATGCCTGGTGCTTCGAGGCAGATGGTTCCTATAACGTGACGAAATCGCGGGCGCTGATCGGCGCCTACAACGCGGCACGATGGCTTACCAGCGAGGAGCGGGCCGCGCTTCCCACCCTGGCCGCCGGGGCGGCGCTGCGGTTCGCGGCGACGCGGCTCTACGACTGGATCAACACGCCGGCGGGCGCGCTCGTCACCCGCAAGGACCCGGTCGAATATCTGCGCCGGCTGCGCTTTCATCGCTCGGCGAAGGACGCGGCCGCGTATGGACTCTGATCCGCCCAGGCCGGCCGCGACGGTGGAGATCTGGACCGATGGCGGCTGCAAGCCCAACCCGGGGCCCGGCGGCTGGGCCGCGATCCTGCGCCGCGGTCAGCACGAGAGGGAACTCTCCGGCTTCGAGCCCACCACCACCAACAACCGCATGGAGCTGACCGCGGCGGCGATCGCGCTGGAGGCGCTCAAGCGCCCGTGCCGCGTCGTGGTGCACACCGACAGCGAATATGTCCGCCTCGGCATCACCCGCTGGCGCCAGGGGTGGGTGCGGCGGCGGTGGCGCAACGCCGCTGGTGATCCAGTCGCCAACATGGATCTATGGCAGCGTCTGCTCGCGGCTGCCGAGCCGCACGAGATCGAGTGGAAATGGGTGCGCGGCCATTCCGGGCATGATATGAACGAGCGAGCCGACCAGCTTGCGACCGAGGCGCGGGAGCGAGCGCTGGATCGTTGATCAAGTATATCGGTTCGAAACGGGCGCTGCTGCGCCACATCCTCGCCGCGATCGGCGCCATCGCGCCCGCCGATGCCGCGGGCGGTATCACCGTCGCCGACCTCTTCTCCGGCACCGCACGCGTCGGCCACGCGCTGAAGGCAGCGGGCTACCGCGTCATCGCCAACGACCACAACGCCTACGCTGCGGCGCTTGCCACCTGCTACGTCCAGGCCGATCGCGAACGCTGGGCGCCGCAGCTGCCGGCGATGCTCGCCGACCTTGCCCGTCTGCCCGGTCGGCCTGGTTATTTTACCGAAACATTCTGCGTCCGCTCGCGCTTCTTCCAGCCGAAGAACGGCGAGCGCGTGGACGCGATCCGCGAGGCGATCGCGGCGATGGGCGTCGAGCCGGAGCTGGAGGCGATCCTGCTGGTGGCGCTGATGCAAGCCGCCGACCGCGTGGACAGCACCGCCGGCCTGCAGATGGCCTACATGAAGCGCTGGGCGCCACGCGCCTACAACGATCTCGAATTGCGTATGCCCGCCCTGCTGGCGCGCCCGGCCGCGGGCGCGTGCCTGGCGCTGATGGGCGAGGCGGAGGCGGTCGCGGCGACGATCGAGGCCGACATCGCCTATCTCGACCCGCCGTACAACCAGCACGCCTATCTCGCCAACTACCATGTCTGGGAAACGTTGGTCCGCTGGGACAAGCCTCCCGTCTACGGCGTCGCCTGCAAGCGGGTCGACGTGAAGAGCCGCAAGAGCGCGTTCAACGCACGCGGCGCGATCGGGCCGGCGCTGGCAGCCACCATCGCCGCGCTGCGCGCGAAGGCGCTCGTCGTCTCGTTCAACAACGAGGGCTATCTCGGCCGCGAGGCGATCGAGGCGATGCTGGCCGCGCGCGGGCATGTGCGGGTGATCGAGCTCGACCACGCCCGCTATGTCGGCGCGCGCATCGGCATCTACAACCCGAGCGGCGAGAAGGTCGGGCGCGTCTCGCACGTGCGCAACAAGGAGTTGCTCTACGTGGTCACGCCCCAACCTCTGGCCCTGGAGCCGCTGGTGGCGGCGGCGGCGGCCGGCCGCTAGAGCGGCCGCCGGTCTGTCCGCGCCGGTCCGGTTCAGACAGATCGGAGGTTGCGCTAGAGCGCGGCCAGCACCGCTTCGGCGCGGCTGACGTCGAACCCGCCGGGCTGCTCGACCGCGAGATACCGGACCACCCCGTCCTCGGCAATGAGGGCGAAGCGCTGGCTGCGCACGCCGAGGCCGCGGGCGACCAGATCGAGTTCCAGTCCGAGTGCCCGGGTCAAGGCACCCGAGCCGTCGGCCAGCATCACGATGCGTCCGTCGACGCCCTGGTCCTTGGCCCAGGCGCTCATGACGAAAGCGTCGTTCACCGCCATGCAGACGATGCTGTCGACGCCCTTTGCCTTGATCGCATCGAGGTTCTGGACGAAGCCCGGCAGGTGCTTGGCACTGCAGGTGGGTGTGAAGGCGCCGGGGACGGCGAACATCACCACACGACCCTTGAACACGTCGTCGGTCGAAACCTCTTTCGGCCCGTCCGCCGTTGCCATCGACAGCTTCATCGACGGCAGCTTGTCACCGACCTTGATCATCCTCGCCTCTCCGTTCGCTCGTTGGTGGATTCCGTTCCCGCCGCCGGGGTGTCCGCTTCCCGCGCGCCGGCGCTTGCTGGCCCAGGCGGTTCCTAGCCTGCCCCGGGGAAGCTGTCACGGCGGGGCGGGGCGGGGCGGATCCGGGCGCGGCGTGGTTCCGGTCGTGCCGCCCTCTCTTGCGCCCGCGATGGCGCAGCGCAAAATAACCGGTGCATGCAGAAAAACCCACCGCGCCCGCGCAAGTCTCCCGCCGCCGTGCCGCCCGGCGAGGATGAGGCTTCGTGCCCGGCGCTGCCTGCGTCCGGGGGTGAGCAGGCCGGCGCGGACCAGGGTCAGGGCGCCAACCTTACCGGCCAGATCCTCATCGCCATGCCTGGCATGGAGGACCCCCGCTTCGCCCAGAGCGTGGTGTTCCTCTGCGCGCACACGTCGGACGGCGCGATGGGCCTGGTGCTCAACCGCCCGCTCGCGGCGCCGACCTTCGAGGATCTGCTGCGCCAGCTCGACATCAAGCCGGTGCCGCCCGCCCGCTCGATCCGGCTTTGCCATGGCGGGCCGGTCGAGAACGCACGCGGCTTCGTGCTGCACACCACGGACTGGACCGGGGAGGGCAGCCTGCGCGTGGACGAGGGGCTGGCGCTGACCGCCAGTCTCGACATTCTCAAGGCGATCGCGGAGGGCGGCGGTCCGCGCGACAGCCTGCTGGCGCTGGGCTACGCCGGCTGGGCGGCGGGCCAGCTCGAGCACGAAATGCGGCAGAACGCCTGGCTCTCGGCCCCGGCTGATTCCGAGTTGCTGTTCGACGGTCAGCACGACACCAAGTGGCGCCGCGCGCTGGCCAAGCTGCACATCGACCCGGCGCACCTGGCTTCCGGCGCCGGCCACGCCTGACCGGGCGTCCCGGTTCAGCCTTTCGTCGCCCCGGTTCAGCCTTTCGTCGCCTTGACCCGGAGATAGTGGCGGTGCGCCTTGGCGCGGTTGCCGCAGGCGGCCATGTCGCACCAGCGGCGCGAGCCGTTGCGGCTGGCGTCGATGAACAGCCAGCGGCATTCCGGGTTGGCGCAGGCGCGCAGCCGTGCCTGCCCGGCCCACTCGCCGTCTTCCCGGCCGCTTTGCCGCCAGCCACTCTCGGCGAGCAGGTCCGCGGCCGACCACAGCACCGGCGCCAGCAGCACCGCGGCTCCTGATGCAAGCCGGCCGGGCGTCGTGCGCCAGGCATAGGCCTCGCCCGCAACCACCAGTCCCGACCTCGAAGGGGCGTCAGCCAGCGCGGCGTTGAGATCGGCGAGGTCGGCGGCGGCGACCGGCCCGCCGGCCGCGCGGGCGGCGAAGATCCGGTGCAGCAGCTCGCGCAGCGCCAGTCCCGACTCGAGCAGTGCCGCCGGAGCCGGCTGAGCCGGCGCCCCGGCGTATCGCACGGCCCAGGCGAGGAGATCCTCCGGTGCGTTGAACGTTTCCGCCGGCGTCTCCCGGCCGCGCCAGTATCGCGTGTTGACGAAATCCAGACACATGGCCGGCGCCAGTGCCCGGCGTGGCTGGTCGTCCCTAACCCCCATGATGGTTGACACCCGGCAAACACGACGGCATGATAATAACCATGTAAATAGTTATGCTGCCGCCAGCCAACGACGAAGGGAAATTTGCCATGCTCAGCCACGTTTCCATCGGGGTCCGCGACCTAGCCGCCGCCCGCCGATTCTACGATGCTGTCTTCGCCGCGATCGGCGCCAGGCACCTCGCCGGCGGTGAGGGCTATGCCGGCTATGGCGTCACGGCGCCGGTTTACTGGCTCAACGAGACCGCGCATCCCGTGCCCGCGGACATGCGCTCGGGCCTGCATTTCTGCTTCGACGCGCCGGACCGGAAGGCGGTGGACGCGTTCCACGGAGCCGCGCTCAAGGCCGGCGGCACGGATAATGGCAAGCCGGGCCTGCGTCCCGATTACGGTCCGACCTATTATGCGAGCTTCGCCATCGACCCGGACGGCTACCGGGTCGAGGCGTATCACGGCGGCTGAGCCGTCAGGCGGCGCGGCGACCGTTCCGGGCCGGGCGGAACTTCGCCCGGTGTGCCGGGGTTGGCCGCACCAGCTCCGGACGGGCCTGCTGGCGTGGCTCAGGTGCGCCGCCGGCGACCACGATCTCGGTGCCGGCGGCACGTTCGATCGCGCGCAGCGCCTTGGCTTCGTTCGGATCGCAGAACGAGATCGCCGCCCCGCTCGCACCCGCCCGCGCAGTGCGGCCGATGCGGTGGACGTAATCCTCGGGCTGCGCCGGCAAGTCGTAGTTGATGACATGCGTCACCGCCGCGACGTCGATGCCGCGCGCGGCGATATCGGTGGCCACCAGCACCCGCGCGCGCCCGTCGCGGAACCGGTCGAGCGCCTTGATGCGCTGCGGCTGGCTCTTGTTGCCGTGCAGCGCCACGACGCCGTGCCCGGCCTCGGTCAGCGCGTCGGCGACACGGTCCGCCCCGCGCTTGGTGCGGGTGAAGACGATGACGCGCGACAGCGACCCATCGTCCAGCAACTCCGCGAGCAGCCGCGCGCGTTCCGCCTGCGGCACGAAATGCACGCTCTGGGCGATGCGCGGTGCCACCCGCTCGGCGGGCGCGACCGCCACCCGCTCCGGGTCGCGCAGCATGGCGCGGGCAAGCTTTTCCACCTCGGCCGGCATTGTCGCCGAGAACAGCGCGGACTGACGCGCGGCCGGCAGCGCGTCGGCGATGTGGGTGATGTCGCGGATGAAACCGAGGTCGAGCATGCGGTCCGCCTCGTCGAGCACGAAGTGGCGCACGCCATCGAGGCGCAGTTCGTTCGTCGACATCAGGTCGCGGATGCGCCCGGGGGTGCCGACGACGATCTCCGCTCCAGGCCGCAGGCGCTGCACCTGGCCGAAACGACCCTGCCCGCCGATGACGGCGACGATGCGGGTGCGCGGCTCGGCGAGCATGCGCAGGCTGTCCACGATCTGCAGGGCGAGCTCGCGCGTCGGCGCCAGGATCAGCGCGTGCGCCGATTGCGGGCGCGTGGCCGTGCGGGTGGTGTGCAGGCGGTGCAGCAGCGGCAGCGCGAAGGCTGCGGTCTTGCCGGTGCCGGTCTGGGCGATGCCCAGGAGGTCGCGCCCCGCCAGCAGCGGCGGGATGGCGGCGGACTGGATGGGCGTGGGGGTGGCGTAGCGCGCGGTTTCAAGCGCACGCAGCAGGTGCTCGGCCAGGCCGAGCGAGGCGAAGTCGTTGGACACAGTCAATCTCCGGCGTCACAGGCACGCGGGATGCGCGTGGCGGGGACGCTACAGGCTCGCCTGCCCGCGTGAATGCGGGGCGAACGTTTACGATGGGGGAGCCGGGCCAGGCGCGCCGTTGCGCCACGACACAGCTTCGCGACGACGGAGCGCGCCGATCACGCGAGCGCCGGCAACGCATACCCTATGGACGCCTCGGGGCGGCGGCGCAAGTGGGCCGGCGCGGGGCAGGCATGTTGCCCCGGGGGGTGGTGCGGGCTTCGCGGGGCCGGTCGCCGTGTGCAGCCAGTGGTACCTACCAACGGTGCCAGTACGGGCGATGCCAGCCCCAGCCCCAATCATAATGAAGAATGACCGGCGGTCCGTAATAGGCTGGCGGATAGGCATAGGCCGGGTAGGGATAGGCGTAGGGATACGGTGCGCCGGGGTAGGCGGCGTAGCCGGACGGCGGCGCGTTCACCTGGTTACCGCGCGCCGTCATGCACTGGGCATAGGCGGTGTCGTAGCGGAACTGCATCTGGCCCGCCGACATGCTCGCGTTGTTGGCACCGATGGCGCTGCCCGCGATGAGGCCGGTGGCGCCGCCGATGGCCGCTCCGGCGCCGACCGCCGCCCCGGTCGAGCCCAGCGCCGCGCCAGCCGCGGCGCCGATCGCCGTGCCGAGCACGGCGCTGCC
>JAJXSZ010000031.1 GCA_021784255.1 Pseudomonadota bacterium
AGCATGAGCACCTGGCTGAACACTGCGCTCTACGGCTGGTACCCATATGTCGCACTGACCGTCTTTCTGGTCGGGAGCGTGCTGCGCTTCGACCACTCGCAATACACGTGGCGTTCAGGCTCCAGTCAGCTGTTGCGGGTACGGCAGGTGATCTGGGGGTCGAACCTGTTCCATGTCGGTATCCTGGTCATCTTCGTCGGCCATCTGGTGGGTCTGCTGACGCCGCTTGCGCTGCTGGAGGCGCTGGGGATCAGCCACACCGTCAAGCAGCTGCTGGCGATGATCGTGGGCGGCGTTGCCGGCGTCGCGTGTTGGATCGGCCTCGCGATGCTGGCGCACCGGCGGCTGCTCGATGCGCGCATCCGCGCCACGTCGAGCTTTGCCGACATCTTCGTCCTGCTGCTGCTGTGGCTGCAACTCACGCTCGGGCTCGCCACCATACCGTTCTCGGCCCAGCACCTGGACGGCACCGAGATGGTCCGGTTCATGGGCTGGGCGCAGGGAATCCTGACGCTGCACCCCGGCGCTGCGGCACTGCTGGTCGGCACCAGCCCGATCTTCAGGGTGCATCTGTTCTTCGGGCTCACGGTGTTCCTGGTATTCCCGTTCACCCGCCTGGTTCATATCTGGAGCGTACCGATCTGGTATGTCGGCCGTCCGGGCTACCAGGTGGTGCGCAGCCGCCAGCGGGCCGTCCGCAAGCCGGCGGCCGGCGCGGGGGATTGAGGGGGTGATGCGCATCGCTGTCAGCCATCCGCAGGCGCCAAGCGTGCCGGTCGCGGTCAACGGCGTTGCCATCCCCGCCTCGGCGATCGCGCGCGAGGCGCAGAACCATCCCGACGTCTCGCCGCAGGCCGCATGGCGGGAGGCGGCGCGGGCACTGGTCGTGCGCGAGCTGCTGCTGCAACGTGCCCGCACGCTTGGCCTCGCCGCCGAGCCGAGGAGCGAGGAGGGGGTGCGCGAGACCGAGGAGGAGGCGCGGATCCGCGCGCTGCTGGAGGCGGAGATCTCGACGCCGCGCGCGGACGACGCGAGTTGCCGGCGCTACCATGCCTCCAATCACGCCCGTTTCCGCAGCCCCGACCTCTACGAACCGCTGCACATCCTGTTTCGTGCCGACCGCAGCGACAGTGCCGCCTATGCCACCGCGCTGACCCGCGCCCGCTCGGCGCTCGCGGAGATCCAAACGAACCCACGAAGCTTTGAGGCGCTGGCCCGCGCGCTGTCCGACTGTCCCTCGGCGCAGGAGGGTGGGCGGCTCGGCCAGGTCGCGCGCGGGCAGACCACGCCGGAGTTCGAGGCGGCGATGCTGCGCCTGCGCCCGGGCGAGACCGGGGCTGAGCCGGTTGCGACGCGCTACGGCGTGCACATCGTCCGGCTCGAACGCCGGGTCGAGGGCGTGGCGCTGCCGTTCGAGCAGGTCCATGCGCGCATCGCCGCCTATCTCGAGGAGAGCGCCTGGCGCCACGCGGTGGCGCAGTACGTGGCTCGCCTCGCCGGTGAGGCCGAGATCACGGGTTGCGATATGGCGCCTGCGGCCCCGTCACCGCTGCAATAAGGACTGGCATGCTGGGTGATATCCTGAACGTCCTGACGGACCCGACGCGTGCCGAGGCGATGCTCGCGGTCGTCGCCGAGGCAGCCATGCGCGAGCGGATCGCCGCGGCGGCAGCCACCGAAGGGACCAGCGCGGGCGCACTGGTGGCGGCGCGCGTGCGCCACCTGCTGGATCATGGTGGCGAGGAGGTCTGGCTCGATCTGGTCGGCGCCATGGCCGATACACCGCAGCCCGCCGCGGCGGCGCTCGCGCTCGTGCTGGCGTGGAGCTTCCCGGAGACGGCGGCGGTGCGCATCACCCGCATCGGTGCGGAGGGCGCTGCATGACGGCGATTCCCCGCTACCGCCCGAGTGCGGCGCCGGCGATCCTGTCGGCGGGGTTCCGCCCGTTCTTCCTGCTCAGCGGATTATGGGCCGCGTTCGCGGTGCCGTTGTGGCTGCTGCTGCTAGCCGCGGGTATGGTGCTGCCGGTCGCCATGGCGCCACCGCTCTGGCACGCCCACGAAATGATCTTCGGCTTTGGGCTCGCCACCGTTGCCGGATTTCTTTTCACCGCGGTGCCGAACTGGACCGGGCGCATGCCGCTGCAGGGTGCGCCGCTCGGCGCGCTGGTGCTGCTGTGGTTCCTCGGGCGGGCGGCGATGCTGCTGGGCGGCGGCCTCGCGGCGCCGATCCCAGCCATCCTCGACCTCGCCTTCCCGCTGGCCCTGCTGGCGGCGATCGGGCGTGAAATCCTGGCCGGGCGGAACTGGCGCAACCTGCCGGTGCTGGTGGCAATCGGCATGCTGCTGCTGGCGGATCTGCTGATGCAGATCGGCGCGGCCGGCCGCATCGCGCTGGCACTGGCAGGCGCACGGCTCGGTATCGCGACGCTGGTCGCGCTCGTCACGTTGATCGGCGGACGGATCATACCGAGCTTCACCCGCAACTGGCTGCAGCGCCGCGACCCGCAGGGCAGGCTGCCGGCGCCATTCGGCCGGCTCGACCGTGCCGCGCTCGCAACGAGCGCCGCGGCGCTGGCGCTTTGGGTGGTGCTGCCGGATTCGGCTGCCGCCGCGGTGCTGCTGTTCGCCGCCGGGGCGGCGCACGCGCTGCGCCTGGCGCGCTGGCGTGGGATCGCCACGCTGGCCGAGCCGCTGCTGGCGGTGCTGCATCTCGGCTATGCCTGGATCGCGTTCGGGCTCGCGCTGCTGGGCGCCAACCACTTTCTCGCCCTGTTGAGCGCATCGGCCGCGCTGCATGCGCTCACGGTGGGCGCGATCGGCACCATGACGCTTGCGGTGATGGCGCGCGCCTCGCTCGGCCATACCGGCCAGGCGCTGACGTCTTCCAGCCTGCTCACCACGGTCTTCGTGCTGGTCAGCGTCGCCGCGATCCTGCGGCTGCTGGCGGCGATCGTTCCGGGTAATTACGAATTGCTGCTCGATCTCTCGGGAGCGGCCTGGGCCGGCGCCTTCTCGCTGTTCGTGGTGCGGTTCGCCCCTCTGCTCGCCAGGTCGCGCCGGCGCGACCCGGGATGACGCGCCGATGAATGCGATCGTGGCGCAATCGGGCGGCGATCCGGCCGAACTCGACGTCGGGACGGCGCGGGAGCGCGTGCTGGCGCTAGCGGGCGCGGTGCTGTCCGACGAGCGCGTGGCGATACAGGATTGCCCGGGGCGCGTGCTGGCCGCACCGGTCGAGGCGCGGCTCGACCTGCCGGGCTTCGACCAATCGGCGATGGACGGCTATGCGGCGCGCGCGGCGGAGCTGGCGCCGGGCAGGCGCCTTGCCGTCACCGGGCGCACCGCTGCGGGCGAGCCGCGTGGGCGGCTGACGCCGGGCGGGGCGCATCGCATCCTGACCGGCGCACCGGTGCCGGAAGGCGCGGACGCGGTGATCGCGCAGGAACGGGTGCGGCGCGAGGGCGCGGCGAT
The DNA here is from genome assembly GCA_021784255.1 of Pseudomonadota bacterium. Lineage (GTDB taxonomy): Bacteria > Pseudomonadota > Alphaproteobacteria > Acetobacterales > Acetobacteraceae > JAJXXT01. The sequence goes on from JAJXSZ010000031.1 coordinate 3,474, forward strand.
CATCGTTGCGGTGGCGTTGCCCGCAGGGACCAATCTGCGCCGGCGGGGCGAGGACGTGCGCGCCGGTGAGCCACTGATCGCCCCCGGCACGCTGCTCGACTGGCGCCACGTCGCGATGCTCGCGGGGCAGGGAATCGACGTGGTCGAGGTCCGGCGGCGCCCGCGCGTGGCGCTGCTTTCCGGCGGGCACGAGCTGCGCGGCGCCGGCCAGCCGCTGGCGGCGGGCCAGATCCACGATTCCAACCGGCCGATGCTCGCCGCCCTGCTCGCGACCTGGGGCGTGGAGCCGCGGTGTCTGCCGCTGTTTGCCGATCGTGCCGAGGCGGTGCGCACGGCGCTGCGCGAGGCGGCGGCCGGTGCCGACCTCGTGGTCACGACGGCCGGTATCTCGGTGGGTGAGGAGGACCACGTACGCCATGCGCTGGACGATCTCGGCGGTTCGCTCGCGGTGCTGAAGGTGGCGATGAAGCCGGGCAAGCCGCTCGCCGCAGGGCGGCTAGGCGAGGCGTTGTTTCTTGGCCTGCCGGGCAACCCGCAGGCGGCGCTCGTCGGCGCCCTCGCCTTTCTCCGACCGCTGCTGGCACGGCTCACCGGCACGACCACACCCGCGCCGCTGCGTGCCCGGTCCGCGTTCGCGCTCGCGCGCAAGCCCGGTCGGACCGAGTTTATCGCCGTCCGCCTCGTCCAGCGCGGGGCGGAGCTGTGGGCGGAGCGCGCGGGCCCGGAGGGTTCGGGCCGGCTGGCGCCGCTGCTCACCTCCGGCGGGATGGCGATGCTCGCGGCGCCGATCACGGAATTGCGCGCGGGCGAGATGCTCGACGTCCTGGCCTTCCAGCCCGGCCTGATCGCGCCCTGACCGTGCGGCTGACGCTTCAGCCGGTGAAGCGCGGGAACAGGATGTTGTTCTCGGTGTGGATGTGCTCGACCAGGTCGTCGGCGAATTTGCGCCCGCCGCTATAGAGCGCGCGCCAGGTGGAGCAGGCTTCCTCCGGCGGGGTGAAGTCGCCGGTCAGCCGCTCCAGTTCGCGCAGGTAGTTGCCGTGGTCTTCGTGCTCGGCGAGCATCATGCCGATCGGCTGCGCGATCATCGGGTGGCCGCCCCGGCGCATCAGCGGGAACAGCACCTGTTCCTCCTTGGCCATGTGGTCCTGCAATTCGGCCAGCATGGTCTCGAGCAGGTCGGCGAGGCCGGTTGGCGCGGCCGGATGCTCGCGGTGAACCGCCTCGACCCGGCGCGCGAGGCGGACCAGCTCCGGCAGCTCGCGGCGATGCGCCTCGTGGTAGCGCATCTCGATCAGCCCGATCAGCTCCTCCGTGTTCTCGGGTGGCGCCGCTTTGCGCCCGAGGGCGGTGACCTCGCTCAGTTCCTGCTCCAGCGCGTCGAGCGCGAGCCCGCGGAGCGCCGCCGCCTCACCCAGCGTCACCTGCCCGCCGCAGCAGAAATCGAGCTTGTGGCGACGCAGCACGGCGGTGGCGCCGGGTGTGGTCGCGGCGATCTCGCCCAGGCGGCGCGTGGCAAAGCCGGGCTCGGAAGCGGTGGTGGCACTCATGCAGATCCTCCTGCCCGGCACCCATGGCCAGGGTTCGCCGAGCGCGACGATGCCTCGCGGGACGCGGCGGGGCGGGCGCGGCCGATATTGGTATCGACAATACCAGTTTCATACCAAGTCGAATGTGGTATGGTCAATACCCAATAAGGGCCCTCGATGCGTCTTCTCGCCGCCACCGATTTCGCATTGCGCGTGCTGATGGTGCTGCGGCGCCAGCCGGCTGGCCGGCCGCTCAGCGTCGAGATGCTGGCGCGTGAGCTCGGCGGGTTGTCGCGCCATCACCTGCACAAGATCGTGCAGGAGCTGACCGCGCTCGGCGTCACGCGTACAACGCGTGGGATCGCCGGCGGGGTCGCGCTGGCGGTCGATCCGGCGACGCTGCAGCTTGGCACGCTGATGCGCCGGCTGGAGAGCCGGCAACCGCTGGTGGAGTGCTTCCGGGGCCAGGGATGCACCTGCACGCTGGTCAGTGAGTGCGGACTCAAGGGGATGCTGCGGCAGGCCGAGGACCGTTTCTACGCCGCGCTCGACGAACACACGCTCGCCGAGTGCGTGCCGTCGGAGGGGGTGACGCATGCGCCACCCACGCGTGGCGGGTGAGCACCACGCTTGCCGCAGCGATGGGCGGTTGGGGCGGATTCGCCGGCGCCTTCGCCGTTTTTCTGCTCTCGCATGCGCTGCCGACGCGACCGGCGCTGCGCGCGCGGCTGGTCGCGGCACTGGGCGAGCGGCTCTACCTCGCCACCTATGCTACGGTCTCGGTGAGTGTGCTCGTCTGGCTGATCGTGGCGGCCGGGCGGGCGCCCTACGTCGCATTGTGGCCCTACGCGGGCTGGCGGATCTGGCTCGTGAACCTCGTCATGCCGCTCGCCTGCCTGCTCGTCGCGTTCGCGCTCGGGGCGGCGAATCCGCTTTCGTTCGGTGGCGGCGAGGCGGGATTCGACCCGGCACGTCCCGGCGTCGCGGGCGTGGCGCGCCATCCGCTGCTGCTGGCGCTGGCGCTGTGGGGTGGGGCGCATATGCTCGCCAATGGCGACCTCGCGCATGTGCTGCTGTTCGGCGGCTTTGCGGGCTTCGCGCTGCTGGGCATGCACATGCTCGACAGGCGGCGGCAGCGCCGGCTCGGCGCGGCCGCCTGGGCGCGGCTGGCGGCGAACACGTCACTCTGGCCACTTTCCGCGCTGCTCGACGGACGCTGGAGGCCGCGGCCGGGCTGGGGCGCTGCGCTGCGCCTGGTCCTCGGGTTCGCGCTGTGGCTCGCCTTGCTGGCGCTGCACCCGCTGGTGATCGGGGTGTCACCGCTGCCGCCGGGTCTCTAGAGCAAACTCCGGTCTGCCTGAGCCTGTCCGGCCGGGTAGACCGGACATTGCTCTAGATTGGAAGTTTCCCAGAGCAAGAAGTCCGACCAGATGATTCTATCTGGTCGAATATTGCTCTAGAGCCAACCGAAGAGGCGCTTGGAAAGCCGGGCCCCGGAATTTTTGGTGGCGCGCGGCACGTGGTCACATCCTCGCGTCACGAACTCGTCTGATGCCGGCCCCATCTGCCCTGCGGTCCGGTCCCGCGGCTCCACCGTGAAGGCCGGAATCGACGGTGCTTCTCGTGCGGCATTCCATCGGGCGGACGCTCTGGCCAGGGTCAGGTCCTGGCCAGGCGTCGGGCCCAACTCAGGTTGCGCGGCGGCGGCGCGCGAGGCCGAGTCCGACCAGGCCGACGCCGAGAACCGCCATGCTCGCAGGCTCCGGTACCCCGTTGTTGTTGTCGCCACCGCAACCGTTTCCGGCGCAGCCGTACGTGTAGGAATTTGAGGCAAAGGTGCCGGTGTTGCCGTTCTGGCCGAGATCGGCCGCGAAGTAATAGCCCTTGCCCTTGCCGTTTTTGTTCTGCTCCGTGCTGGTCACGAAATCGCTGTACGCGATCGTGTCGCCAGTCGGGACCGTGATGCTGAGGTCGAGCACGGCGCTGAGGTTGCTCGAGGTGCCGCCGTGCGGGCAGCCTGTCGCCGAGCACCAGATCGCGTTGGTGTAGACGCCATAGGGATTGGCCGTGTAGGGGCCGGCCACGCCCGGGGAGGCGAAGTCCCCAGCGTTCGCCCCGGTAATCGCGATGTTGGCGATACTCTCGGTCGCGCTGTCGAGGCTGAAGGCGAACAGCGTGTGCGGCCCGCCCGTGTTGGCCCAGACGAAACCGTTTTTCAGCACGACGCTGAGGTCGATCTGAGTGCTGCTGGTTTGCGTCAGCGTCACCACGCCGGGCAGACCGGAGGTTCCGGTGACCCCCGTCTGGTCCAGGTTGAACATCTCCGTCGGTGTGGCAAATGCAGCCGGCGCCGCCAGCAAAGCCGCCGCCGCCGCGATGGGAAGAACCAGATGACGCATGACACCCCTCACAACTCGCGATCCGTCTAAAGCTTAATACATAAAGCTTCCGAAAGAGTCCATTAACAATTTTGCGATCCGAGAGAGATTTTTTCGCACGCCGCCAGGTCGGGCCCGGGCCCGACCGAGTTTAGCGAAACGAGGCTGCCCGGTTTTCATGGCCGGTCCGGCTGCCGTTGCGCCAGCGGCGCGGCGCGGCAAGGGTGTTACCGGGCGGGGCGACGAGGCCCGCAAGGGCGGTGCCGCGCCTTTTATAAGACGTTTCCATCTTAATTCGTCGATCTTTGTTCCTATGTCGGCGTTTGGCGCCAAGGCGACATTTCAAATCATTCGCATCGTCGTATTTTAATGACGCTCGTGATGGCGGGGCGTATTTTCCTCAGAACGCGCAACCGATGCTCTGGTGACCTCCACCGCGTCAATTAAGATCACGCGCGAATCGATTCGAAAGCCCGACGAGCCATGCCGCTGCCTCCTCAACGCCCTATTGTTCCGACCAGCGTAGCGCTTCCGGTCGTTCGCGCCGGGATCGCGCCGCTGCCGCACCGCGCTGCCGCGGGGGGCTGAGTCATGGCCTGGGTCTGCCTGCCGGTTGGCAAGATCAAACATCTTGTGCCCGCCGCGCTCTCGGCGCTGATCGCCGCGCACCCGATTCCGGCCGGCGTCGAGTGCCACTGCACCGGCACGAGCCTCGCCTGGGTTCCAGATGCCCCGGCGGCGTCCGGACCGCACACCCGCCTGCCAGGCGCTCCGCAGGCGTCCGCGGCCGACCCCGGCGTGCCGCACGTCGCCGCGAACTGGGACACGGGCAACTGGGGGTATCACGGGCCGGACTCGACGCCGCCAGCGCTGTTCCTGCCCATTGGCGGCATTCCGGGTGGCGGCAGCGGCGGCCCGAGCGGCAACCCGCTGCCGCCGTCCAATCCGCGATTGCCGCCGCCGAACTCCAACGTGCCGCCGGGCGAGGGGAATACACCCCCGTCCAGCGTCCCGGAACCGCCGAGCGCCGCGCTGCTCGCCGTGGCCGCCGGGGCGCTCCTAGGGCTGCGCCGGCGCCACCGGCGCCGGGCCTGACCCCTTCCTAACCCTGGGTCTGCTGCAGCCGCGCCAGCAGCGTCGGCGTTGCCTCGCCGGTCGGCGGGATGCCGCTGGCCTGCTGGAAGCGGGTGATCGCCGAGATGGTCTGGGGCCCGGCGATGCCGTCCGCCGGTGGGGCGAGGTAATGCAGGCGGATCAGCTGCTCCTGCACGCTCTGCACCAGCGCCGAGTTGCCGGGCGAGACCGAGGTTGTCTGCGCGTGCGGCGCGAAGCCCTGGACGTTGTTGCCGCGCGAATACATGCACTGCGCATACGCCTGGTCGAACTGATTCTGGGTTGCCTGCTGCTGCTGGTTGGAGACATATGCGCCTCCCGCCGTGCCGAGCACCGCGCCGCTCAGCGCGCCGATCGCCGCCCCGGTTCCGGCGTTGCCGCCGATCGCACCCGCTGCCGCCCCCAGGGCCGCACCACCGACCACGCCTGCGCCGGCGCCGATCGCCGTGGTCTCATTTGCCTTCTGCGCCTGGCCGGCGACCTGCGCCTGGGCGAATTGCTGGCAATAGCCCTGGTCGGCCTGGAAGTCCTGGAAGCTCTTGCCGGGTCCCGGCATGGCGGTGACCCGCGCGGTCGTGGGCGTTTGGGCGCATCCGGCCAAGCCCAGCAGGAGGGCCGCCACGATCGCCGCGTGTTTGCGCTGCATCGCATCACCTCCGCGTTGTTTTGCCCCCCGTATTCTAACGGTGCGCCTGCCGCGCGCAAGCAGACCGCGTGTCGGCCGGTGCGGCCATCCTGGCCCGGCGCGCGGCTGGCGTTCGAGCCTATGACCCCAGCGTGGCCGCAATCTCCTGCTGCAGCCAGGCGGAGAGCCGCGCGATCAGTGGGTTGGACTGGTTGCTGCGGGGGTAGACGAGGAAATGCGCGGCATAATGCAGGTCGACGGAGCGGCCGGCCAGCGGCGGGACCAACTTGCCCTCGGCGATCTCGCGCTCGGCGAGGCGGGTGGATTCGAGCGCGATGCCGAGGCTGTCCACCGCCGCGCCGATGGCGAGGAAACTGCGATCGAAGCGCAGCCCGTGCAGCGCCGGCGCGCGCAGCCGGTTGGCCACGAACCAGTCCGACCAGCGCAGCACCTTGTTGTCGCTGTGGATCAGCGTCCGGCTCAGCATGTCGGCGGGGGTCGCGATCGTCGCCGCCAGCGCCGGGGCGCAAAGCGGCATCACGGTCTCGTCGCCGAGCGAGATACGTACCAGGCCCGAGGCCTCGCGCGCCGTCGTCGCGGTGGCGTAGACGATATCGGCATCGAAGGTACCGTCGCTGAAGCGGGCATAGTCGGTGCCGGCGGCGATCCGCACCTCGGCGCCGGCATTGGCGGCAAGGAAGCGCGGTAGGCGTGGCGCCAGCCATTGGGTGGCAAAGCTCGGGGCGACGTGCAGCCGCAGCAGGCGCGGCGCGCGGTTGGAGACGGTTTCCATGCCGTGATGCAGGATGTCGAAGGCGTCGGCGACATGGCGCATCAGTGTCTGGCCCTCGGCGGTCAGTGCGATCATGCGCGCCTGGCGCTGGAACAGTCGCACCCCCAGCAGGTCCTCGAGCTTGCGAATGGCGTGGCTGACCGCGCTCGGGGTCAGCGCCAATTCCTCGGCGGCGACGCGGAAGGAAAGGGAGCGGCCGGCGGCCTCGAACGCACGCAGCAGTGACAGCGGAATCGGGCTGGCCATCCGAATAGGTGAACCTGATTCACCTATTCGTGCAAATTTCGCGTTTGCCCGGCGATGCGCCGGCATGCGTTCTCCTGCCGCGCGCATGGAGGAAACAATGTTGCTCAAGGGCAGAACCGCGGTGATTTCGGGGGCAGCGAGCCCCAGGGGCATCGGCCTGGCGACGGCACGGCTGTTTGCCGAGCATGGCGCGCGCGTGGCGATCCTGGACCTCGACCAGGCGGCGAGCGACGCCGCTGCCGCCGCGCTCGGCGCCGGCCATGTCGGCATCGCCTGCGACGTCACCGACCGCGCTGCCTGCGCCGCCGCTGCCGGGCGGGCCATCGCCGCGTTCGGCCACGTCGACATCCTGATCAACAACGCCGGCATCACCGAGCCGCTGCGCTTTCTCGACATCGAGCCGCGCAACTGGGAGCGGGTGATGGGCGTCAACCTCACCGGCGTCTTCAACCTCAGCCAGGCGCTGCTGCCGCATATGCGCGAGCGGCGCAGCGGCTCGATCGGCTGCATGTCCTCGGTTTCGGCGCAGCGCGGCGGCGGCATCTTCGGCGGGCCGCACTACTCCGCGGCGAAGGCGGGCGTGCTCGGTCTCGCCAAGGCGATGGCGCGCGAGTTCGGCCCCTCCGGCATCCGCGTCAACTGCGTGACGCCGGGCCTGATCCAGACCGACATCACCGGCGGCAAGCTCACCGACGAGATGCGCACGGACATCCTCAAGGGCATCCCGCTCAATCGCCTCGGCACCGCCGAGGACGTGGCGCGGATCTTCCTTTTCCTCGCCTCCGATCTTTCCGCCTACGTCACCGGCGCGGTGATCGACGTCAACGGCGGCATGCTGATCCATTGACCCGAGAACAGCGGTACAACCCGTCATGAGCGCAAGCGCATCCCCCGACGCCGCGGCGAGCGGCTTTCCCTATGCCGGCGCGAACATCTCGCTGGCGGAACGTGCGTACCGTATCCGCCGCCACGCGCTCAGGATGGGCGAGGTGCAGGGCCAGGGCTATATCGCCCAGGCGCTCGGTATCGCCGATGTGCTGGCGGTCGCTTATTTCCATGCCCTGCGCTATCGCCCGCACGAGGTCCGCTGGGAAGGGCGGGATCGATTCCTGCTCTCGATCGGTCATTACGCCATCGCTCTCTATGCGGCGATGATCGAGGCCGGCATCCTGCCCGAGAGCGAGATCGAGACCTATGGCGGCGACGAAAGCCGCCTGCCGATGTCGGGCATGGCGGCCTATACGCCGGGAATGGAGATCACCGGCGGCTCGCTCGGGCATGGCGTGGGCATCGCCGTCGGCATGGCGCTCGGATTGAAGCGCAAGAAATCCGACGCCCGCGTCTACACACTGTTTTCCGATGGTGAGCTCAACGAGGGCTCGATCTGGGAAGGCGTCATGGGCGCCGCGCACTGGCAGCTCGACAACCTGATCGGAATCGTCGACGTCAACGACCAGCAGGCCGATGGCCCGTCCTCGGCGATGTCCTCGCGCGAGCCACTGCACGAGCGTTTCCGCGCTTTCGGCTGGCATACCCAGCGCGTCGATGGCAACGACATCGAGGCCGTCACTGCCGCCTTCGATGCGGCGCGCGAGGTGCGCGTCGCCGGCCCGCGCATCGTCATCTGCGACACCAGGATGGCGAAGGGCGTGCCATTCCTCGAAACCCGTGAACGCAACCACTTCCTGCGCGTCGAGGCAGACGAATGGCAGCAGGCGATCGCCGTGCTCGACGCCGGTTTCAGCACCAGGTCCCCCCGATGAGCACGACAGCTTCCGCCGCTGCGCCGAAGAAGCGGCTGACCACCTCGGCGATGATCGCCTCGATCGCCGCCCCCGGGCAGCGCACCGCCGCTGCCCCGTTCGGCAACGCACTGGTTGAGCTCGCGGCACAGCGCCCGGAGATCATCGGCCTGACCGCGGACCTTTCGAAATACACCGACCTCCACGTGTTCGCGAAAGCCTATCCCGAGCGTTTCTACCAGATGGGCATGGCCGAGCAGCTGCTGATGGCCGCCGCCGCGGGCTTCGCGCGCGAGGGCGCGCTGCCGTTCGTGACCACCTATGCGGTGTTCGCCTCGCGCCGCGCCTACGACTTCATCTGCATGGCGATCGCCGAGGAGAAGCTCGACGTCAAGATCGTCTGCGCGCTGCCCGGCCTCACGTCCGGCTACGGGCCGAGCCATCAGGCGACGGAGGACATCGCGATCTTCCGCGCGATGCCAGGCCTCACCATCGTCGATCCGGCCGACGGACTCGAGATCGCGCAGGCGGTGCCGGCGATCGCGGCGCATCAGGGGCCCGTCTATATGCGCCTGCTGCGCGGCAACGTGCCGCTGATCCTCGACGAGTACGGCTACAAATTCGAACTCGGCAAGGCAAAGTCGGTGCGCCCGGGGAACGACGTCCTGGTGATCTCGACAGGGCTCGCGACCATGCGCGCGCTGCAGGCCGCGGAGCAGCTGCAGAAGGAGCGGATCGGCGTCGAGGTGCTGCACGTGGCGACGATCAAGCCGCTCGATCTCGACACCATCCTCGCCGCCGCTTCCAAGGGCGGACGGCTCGTCGTCGTCGCCGAGAACCACACCGTCGTCGGCGGCCTAGGCGAGGCGGTCGCGATTGGCATGCTGCGCGCAGGCGTCGCTCCGAAGTTCCGCCAGATCGGCCTGCCCGACGAATTCCTTGCCGCAGGCGCACTGCCGACGTTGCACGACCGATACGGCATTTCCGCCGAAGCGATCGCGAGCCAGATCAAGACCTGGCTTTAGCGGGCCACGAAAACACCCCCGCCGGGGGTCAACAACAGGAGGATGATTTGACGCTCAGCCCCACTCTTCGCCGCCGCACGTTGCTCACCGGAGCAGCGGCGCTGCCTGCCTTCGCGATCCTGACGCGACGCGGCGAGGCGGCGCAGTTCACCTGGAAGATGGCGACCGGTCAGGCGCCGAGCCACCCGGTGAACGTCCGCGCAACCGAGGCGATCGCCAAGATCAAGGCGGCCACCAGCGGTGCGCTCGACATCAAGCTCTATCCAGCGGCCCAGCTCGGCACCGATCCGCAACTGATCGCGCAGACCCGGCTCAACGGCATCCAGATCATGAACATGGCCAGCTCCGTGCTGGCGACGACGATTCCGGCCGCTGGCATCGTCAATATCGGCTATGCCTTCCTCTCGCCCACCGACGTCTGGAAGGCGGTGGACGGGCCGCTCGGCCAGTACGTCGCCGCGCAGATCGATGCGCACGGGATGCACCAGCTCGGGGCGAGTTGGGAGAACGGGTTCCGTAACCTCACCTCCGGCACGAAGCCGGTGAAGGGGCCGGCGGACCTGCACAATTTCAAGATCCGCGTGCCGCCGGCGCCGATCCTGTCCTCGATGTTCGCCGCGTTCGGTGCGGCGCCGACCTCGATGGATTTCAGCGAGGTCTACACGTCGCTCGAAAACCACGTGGTGGACGGACAGGAGAACCCGCTGGCGATCATCGCCACGGCCAAGCTCTACGCGGTGCAGAAATACCTCAGCATGACGCGCCACGCCTGGGACGGCTACCTGATCATCGCCAGCAAGACGGCCTTCGCGCAGCTGCCGGCGAAGTGGCAGCAGGTCGTCACCGAAGCGTTCAGTGCCGCCGGCCGGGCCGAACGCGAGGACATCGCCGGCCTGAGCGCCTCGCTCAGCAAAGAGCTCGTTGCCAAGGGCATGCAACTGATCGACGTCGATACGAAAGCGTTCCAGAGCGCCCTGGCCAAGACCAGCTACTATGCGCACTGGAAGCAGAAATTCGGCCCCGAAGCCTGGGGCCTGCTGGAAAAGACCACGGGCAAGCTCGGCTGAGACTCGCGCGGGCGGGACGGGGCACTGCCCGGTCCCGCCCCGTCGGGCCTGGCGCGGTCCGAGCGGCTGGCGCGATGCTGACGCGCGCGTCGTGACGGACCGGGAGGGGAGGAAGCAATCATGCAGGCAGAGCTCGCGGCGGCGGAGCCGGTACGGGCGCGGAGCGGGTTTGCCCGCGGCGCGGACGCGGCGCTCGACGCGCTCGGCGTCCTGCTGCTCGGCTGCGAGGTTCTGGTGCTGTTCGCCGGCATCGTCGCACGCAGCGTCTTCGTCCATCCGCTGATCTGGTCCTCCGATCTTGCCGAGTTGGTGTTCGTCTGGCTCACCATGGTGGGGGCGGCGATCGCGGTGCGCGACGACCGGCACATGCGCATGACGGCGTTCGTCAAGGCGCTGCCGGAGGCATGGCAGGCCAGGCTGCGGGCCGCCGCGGACGTCATCCAGCTCGTGACCGTGCTCGCCATGATCCGCCCGAGCCTTGCCTTTCTCGACATCGAGCGGCTGTCCTCGCTGACCGATCTCGGAATCTCCAGCGCCTGGGAAGCGGCAAGCCTGGTCGCGGGCTTTCTGATCATCGCGATCTATCTCGTGCGCGATCTGTTCGCGCATCATGGCAGTGCATTCTGGCGCGGGGCGCTGGGGACCGCGGTACTGGTCGGTCTCGCCTGGCTCGCGGGGCGAGGGCTGGCTGCCTATGCGTTGCCCGAGGTGATCTTCGTCTTCGCCGTCATGCTGTTCGCCGCGGTGCTGATCGGTGTGCCTATTGCGTTCGCCTTCGCCTTTTGCACCGCTTTCTACCTCGCGGTCACCGCCAGTGCGCCGCTCGCCGTGATGGCAAGCCAGGTCGAGCAGGGCACCAGCTCGATCCTGCTGCTGGCGGTGCCGCTGTTCGTGTTTCTTGGTGGCCTGCTGTCGGTGACGAAGCTGGCACCGGCGATGATGCAGTTCCTCACCGATCTGATCGGGCAGGTGAAGGGCGGACTCTTCTATGTGCTGATCGGTGGCATCCTGCTTGTCTCCGGTATCTCCGGCGCCAAGACGGCGGATCTTGCCGCGGTGGCCCCCGTCGTCGTGCCGGAAATGAAACGACAGAGGCTCGACGAGGGACATATCCTCTCGGTGGTCTCCTGCTGCGGCGCGATGGCCGAGACGATTCCGCCCTCGATCGTGCTGATCATCATCGGTGCCGTCACCGGCACTTCCATCTCCGCCCTGTTCGCGGCGGGGCTGATGCCGGCGGTCCTTCTGGCTGGCATCCTGGCACTGCTGGCGCGGCTTTGGATCGGCGCCCGGGGCACCGCCTCGGGGCCGCGGGCCGACGCACGGCAGATCCTGCGCAGCTTCCTCTATGGGCTGCCGGCGCTGATCCTGCCCTTCGTCATCCGCTTCAGCGTCATCGACGGCATCGCAACCGCGACCGAGGTTGCCACCATCGGCACCGTCTATGCGATCGTGCTCGGTGCCGTGTTCTATGGCGGCTACCGGCCGGCGGCCCTCTACGATTGCGCCGCCAAGACGGTCGGGCTCGCCGGCGCCATCATGTTCATCATCGCGGTTGCCACCGCCATGAGCTGGACGCTGACGCAGTCCGGCTTCGCGCGCGATATTACGGACCTGATGCTGGCACTGCCTGGCGGCCGGTATGGTTTCATGCTCGGATCGATTGCGCTGATGATCCTTCTCGGCAGCATTCTGGAAGGCATCCCGATCCTGGTGCTGTTCGGCCCGATCCTGTTCCCGATCGCGCGCAACCTGCACATCAGCGACGTGCATTACGGGATCGTGGTGGTGCTGGCGATGGGCATCGGCCTGTTCGCGCCGCCGGTCGGCCTCGGCTACTATGCCGCCGGGATCATCACCGAGATCGATCCCGACAAGGGGTTGCGGCCGATCTGGGGCTATCTCACGGCGCTGGTGCTCGGCCTCCTGGTGATCGCCTTCGTTCCCTGGGGGGCATTCGGCGCGGGCTGAGGCGGGATCGGCGGGCGCGCCTCGGCTCTCGCTCAGCTTTCGGGGATGAGCCCTTTCGGGCTGAAGCGCAGCACCAGCAGGAGCACCAGGCCCACGGCTGGCAGCCGCATCTCCACGGCGCTGTTGACGAGGTGGGTCTTGAGCGGACCGTCGGCCAGCGGCGACGTCAGTAACGCGAACAGGTGTGGCCCGACGCTGCCTGCCTCATCCCAGATCAGCATCACGATGAGCGCGCCGAGCACCGAGCCCCAATTGCTGCCGGAGCCCCCGAGGATCACCATCGCCCAGATGAGGAACGTGTAACGCAGGGCATCGTTGTAGTTCACTGGCGCGAACAGGCCGTGCAGCATCACGAAGAGCGCACCGGCGATGCCGATCACCGCACAGCCCAGCACGAAGACCTGCAGGTGCCGGCGCTTCACGTCCTTGCCCATCGCTTCGGCTGCCACTTCGTTGTCGCGGATGGCCCGCATCATGCGCCCCCAGGGCGAGCGCAGCGACAGTTCCGCGAGCAGCAGGATGACCAGCAGGATCGTGGTGAACAGTGCGGCGAAGCAAAGGGCGACGAAGACGGTCGAGGTTGTCGTCAGCCGCATGCCAAGTGCATGGGCGAGGTCAATGAACCACGACTGCTTCTGCAGCCCGACCTCGTCCGGCACTGGCCAGCGACTGATGCCGACCACATTTTTCACGCCGCGGGCGAGCCAGCTCTCGTTCATCAGGACCGAAATGACGATCTGGCCGATACCGAGCGTCGCAATCGCCAGGTAGTCCGAGCGCAGGCCGAGCGCGATCTTCGCCACCATCCAGCCGGCCGCGGCGGCGAAGGCGCCGGCGATGAAGAACGAAACCGGGACGGGAAGACCAAGGCCACCGATATTGCCGGTGACGGCCGGGTTGATGGCTTCCACGGCACTGGCTGCCGGATTGAACACGATGCGAAAGATCGTGACGCCGATGGCGAGGAACACGACCAG
>JAJXSZ010000234.1 GCA_021784255.1 Pseudomonadota bacterium
ACCCCGGCGCTCAGCTCCCGCGACAGAAAGGCGGGCACCACCAGATGCGGGTAGGGCGTCGTCGCCAGCGGCGTGTCGCGAAAGGCTTGCAGGTCGATCAGCATGGTCCACCCGGGATTGCGGCAGGCTAGTCTTCCCGCGCCCCGGCACGGCCTGCGTTGATCCACATCAAATGTGACGGATCGGCATTGAACCGGCGCCGCTGGACCGGGTCGCGTTTTCTTGCCGGCGCGGCGTGTAACGCCGCCCGGGGCTGCTGCGTAACCTCCATGCGAGCCCATTCCGGGCCGCGCAGAACAGTGGAGGTTTCATGGATCGCAGGACCCTCGCGGCATCTCTCGTTGCCGCGGCGATGAGCCTTGGCGTCGCGGGCGTGGCGAATGCCGCGCCCACGATGACGCAGGCGCAGATGATGAAGGTGCAGCAGGCAAACATGGCGCGCGCCAGGGCGCAGCATCTCGTCGCCTGCTACGGCATCGCCGCCGCCGGCAAGAACGACTGCGCGGCCGGCGCGCATTCCTGCGCCGGCCAGGCAACGATCAGCCGCGATCCGAAATCCTTCGTGCTGCTGCCCGTCGGCGACTGCCAGAAGATCGCTGGCGGCTCGCTGACCCCGGGCTGACAGCGTGTCGGGGCAAGGCCCGATCCCCGCCGTCGCGGGGCTCGGGCTGCGCTTCGCCCATCTCGGCGAGGTGATCGCGACCACGGCCGCGATCCCCTTCGTCGAGGTGCACGGCGAAAACCACCTGAGCGGGCCGGCTGGGGTCGCACTCGAGGTGATCCGCCAGGACCGCGCGGTGTCGCTGCACTGTGTCGGCCTCTCGCTCGGCAGCGCGCAGGGCATCGATGATTCGCATCTGCAACGACTGACCGAACTCGCGCGGCGCGTCGAGCCGGCGCTGGTCTCCGAGCACCTGGCGTGGAACGCGGTCGATCACGCGCATCTGGCGGACCTGCTGCCGCTGCCCCTCAACCGCGAAAGCCTCGATGTCGTCTGCCGCAATGTCGAGCGCGTGCAGGAGGCGTTCGGGCGCGCGATCCTGGTCGAGAATCCCGCGACCTATGTGCAGCTGCCGCAATCGGACATCCCCGAGGGCGCGTTCATGGCCGAGCTGTGCCGGCGCACCGGCTGCGGCATGCTGTGCGACATCGCCAACATCGTCGTCGCCGCGCACAACCACGGCTGGGACCCGCGCGCCCATCTCGCGAGTTTCCCCGCCTGGGCCATCGGCGAATACCACCTCGCCGGGCACGAGCGCGCCGGCGACCTGCTGATCGACACCCACGACCGCGACATCGGCGCGGCGACCTGGGCGCTGTTCGACGCGGCGCTGGCGAGCATCGGCCCGCGCCCCGCCCTCGCCGAGCGCGACCGCGCAATCCCGAGCCTGGCCGAGATGCTCGCCGAAATGGCGCTGGTGCAGACGCATCTCGACCGCGCGGAGGAACGCCGTGCTGCTTGAGTTCCAGCGCGACGTCGCGGCCTTCCTGCTGCACCAGGCGCCGCCGCCCGCGGCGGTCGGGCGCGCGCCGGGGGCGGCGATTCGTTTCGGTATCTACCGCAACAATGTCGCCGGCAACATCGCCGGCGCGCTCAGCGGCGCCTACCCCAGCCTGCACCGCGCGCTCGGCGACGCAGGCTGGCGCGAGCTCGCCGCCGGTTTCGCCGCGGCCAGCCCGCCGGCCGAGGCGGACCTGCACCGCTACGGCGAAGGCTTCGCGCAGCACGTCGCGCGGGCGCTGCCGGCGCCGCCCTGGCTGTGCGATCTCGCGCGGCTCGACTGGGCATCGAGCTGCGCGCTGCATGCGCCGGACGCTCCGGCGCTCACCTGCCAGACGCCGGTCGGAGCGATGCTGCTGGAGGCAGCGCCGAGGGGCGGCGCGACGGCGCCTGTGGTGCTGCGCCCGCACCCCTCGTTGCGGCTGCTCGCCCTCGGCCATCGCGTGCGCGCGCTGCGCGAGGCGCTGCTCGGGGAGGACGACGCGGACGCCCTCGCCGCCAGCCGCGATGTCGCGTCGGCGGGCGAGCGGCTCGCGGTGCTGCGCGGCTCCGGGGGCATCACCGTGCTCGCGCTCGCGCCCGCGGCGTTCCGGCTCGCCACCCGCCTCGCCGGCGGACTTGCCGTCACGCAGGCGCTGGCGGGCGAGGAACACCGCGCCGCCCTGAAGCTGTTTCTCGAACACGGGTTTTTCAGCACCGCGGAGGTCGCGTGAGAATCTGGACCATGTTTCGCCGCGGTTGCGAGGCGATCCCCTACTGGCTCCTCGCGCTGGCCGCGCGCGTCGGTCTGGCGCGGGTGTTCGGTGGCTCCGCCGTCGCGCATCTCGCGAACTGGCAGACCACGCTCTACCTGTTCGACAACACCTATCACGTGCCGCTGCTGCCGGCGCATCTCGCGGCCGACATGGCGGTGGCGCTCGAGGTCGGCTCGACGCCGTTGCTGCTGCTCGGCCTGGCGACGCGGCCGACCGCGCTGGCCCTCGCCGGGATGACGCTGGTGATCGAGGTGTTCGTCTTTCCGCAGGCCTGGCCCACGCATATCCAGTGGGCCGCGATGATCCTGGTGCTGCTGCGCTGGGGGCCGGGCCCGATCTCGCTCGACGCGCTGATCGCCCGTCGTTTCGATCCGACAACGGGAACCGCCCCCTGAGCCTGCCCGTCCGCCGCCGCGCGCTGCTCGCGGCCGGCGCCGGCACGAAGAACGGCGTCGTCGCCGACGCCAGCGGCGCGGCGCGTCAGGGAGCCGGGCGACCGCCGCCGGCGAGCCAGGCCGCGCACGCCGGGCCGAGCTCGCGCAGGGCGGCGGCCTCGTAGCGCGCGACGTCCGATGGCGTCAGCGTGTCGCGCCAGCGCCCGTTGGTGCCCTTGTGCAGAAACCGTTCCGCGCCGCCGTCGAAGATGGCGCCGCCGAGCGGCACCGTCTGCTCGCCATGCGCGCGCATCCATTCGATCGAGCAATGATCGAGGATCGCCGGCAGGACCGCCTCGTCCAGCGCCACGCCGAGGAAGCCGGCGAGCCGGCGGATCTCGCCCGGCAGGTCCGCCTTGAGGTCGTTGAAGTGCACCAGGTGCAGGTTGGGCAGGTCGCGGATCGCCCACCAGCTACGCACGTTCTCCCAGAGCGACCAGAACGGGTAGCCATCGCCCTCCAGCCACTCGAGGAAATACTGCCGCACCGACGCCGGCGGCGGGCCGATCGGCGGACCGACGCGGCCGGGCGTGTCGTTGATCAGCTCGTACCAGAGCGCGTTGGCGCCGGCGTGGTGGTTGTAGAGGCTCCAGAGCACGTCGCGGCCGTCGCGGCCGACATAGACGTAGCGCGCGGCGGGCGCATAGACGAGCGCATCCACCGGCAGGTGCGTCTTGACGAAGCGGCGCTGCGTCTGCGCCTCGAGAGCGGCCAGTTTCTCGGCGGCCGGCGGCACCCTGAGGTCGAGCCAGGGCGACAGCGCGGAGACGTTGATGTCGGTGGCGCCGCCGGACAGGATCTGGCTCACGATCTGCTGCATCCAGGTGGTGCCGGACTTGGCGTAGGTGGCGATGACGACATCGCCGTCGCGGAACGCGAAGTCGTTCCAGATCGTGGAATTCATATGATGGTTATGGATGTCCCGCGTCTTGCGCGGCCACGCGCTGCCCTCGCCCATGCTCAGCCCTCCCCCGCACGGCGTTCTGCGGGCCGTGCACCGCAGCTTCCGCCAGGCGCCGGGGCGATTCAAGTGCGGCGACGGCGCCTGCCCAGCCGCGCGTGCCCAGCCGGGCGTGCCCAGCCGGGGGCGCCCAGCCCGGTCGTGGGGCGCCAGGAGGGCGGGGCGCCAGGAAGGGG
>JAJXSZ010000032.1 GCA_021784255.1 Pseudomonadota bacterium
CCCTCGAGCGCCGGGTCGATCGCGGTGCCGAAGATGATCTCGGCCTCGTCGTCGACTTCCTGGCGCACCCGGTTGGCGGCCTCGTCCACCTCGTGCAGCGTCATGTCCTCGCCGCCGGTGATGTTGATGAGCAGCGCGCGGGCGCCGGCCATCGTGTTGCCCTCGATCAGCGGGTTGTTGATCGCGGCCTCCGCGGCGCGCCGGGCGCGGTCCTCGCCGTCGGCCTCGCCGGTGCC
Source organism: Pseudomonadota bacterium (assembly GCA_021784255.1). Lineage (GTDB taxonomy): Bacteria > Pseudomonadota > Alphaproteobacteria > Acetobacterales > Acetobacteraceae > JAJXXT01. The sequence goes on from JAJXSZ010000032.1 coordinate 237, forward strand.
CATCATGGCGTTACCCATCTCCGCCATCACCGTCTTGATGTCGGCGAAGTCGAGGTTGATCAGCCCCGGCAGCACCATCAGATCGGTGACGCCGCGGACCGCCATGTAGAGCACGTTGTCCGCCATCTTGAAGGCTTCGCGCCAGCCGGTCTTCTCGTTGGCGAGGCGGAACAGGTTCTGGTTCGGGATGACGATCAGCGTATCGACGTAGCTCTGCAGCTCGCGGATCCCGGCCTCGGCCGCGCGCGCGCGCTTGCTGCCCTCGAAGGCGAACGGACGTGTCACCACGCCGACCGTCAGGATGCCGCGCTCGCGCGCCAGCCGCGCGATCACCGGCGCGCCGCCGGTGCCGGTGCCGCCGCCCATGCCGGCGGTGACGAAGGCCATGTGCGCGCCCTCGAGATGGCGCTCGATCTCGCCGATCGCCTCCTCCGCCGCGCCGCGCCCGATCTCGGGCTTCGCGCCGGCACCGAGCCCCTGCGTCAGCGACGGGCCGAGCTGGATGCGCGTGTCGGCGCGGCTGTTGATCAGCTGCTGGGCGTCGGTGTTGGCGACGATGAAATCCACGCCCTGCAACTGCAGCGCGATCATGTTGTCGACGGCGTTGGTGCCGCCACCGCCGACGCCGATGACGATGATGCGCGGGCTGAAGTCCTGATGATGAGTCTGCGGAATGGTGAGGTTGAGGGTCATGGCGGTGGAGGCTCCCGGGGCGTTTGGGCGGATCGTCTGGGCTGATCTAGAGACGGGTTCGGATGAAGTCGGCGAGTCGCGCAATGAGGCCGCGCGGCGCGTCGGCTTCGAGGTCGATATCGGCGAGCCGGCGTCCTTCGCCCGCGGCCCAGGCGAACAGGCCGGTCGCGGTGGCGAAGCCGGGTCCGCCGGCGCGCTCGGGCATGCCGGAGAGCCGCGCCGGCCGCGCCAGGCGCACTTGGCGGCCGAGCAGGCGCGCGGCGGTCTCGCGGATACCAGGCAGCTGGCTCGCACCGCCAGTCAGCACCACCGTCTGCCCGGCGGCGCGGCCGAGCCCGGAGGCGGCGATACGGTCGCGCATCAGCTCGAACGTCTCCTCGATGCGCGGGCGGATGATGTCGACGATCATGCTGCGCGGCACCTGCGTGATGTGCCCCTCGTCTTCGCCGACGAGCTGCACCGGCACCACTTCGCGGTCGTCGTCCGGGCTCGCGCTGGCGCTGCCGTACAGCACCTTGAGCCGCTCGGCGTTGGTGACGGAGGTGGAAAGGCCACGGGCTAGGTCGTTGGTGACGTGCACGCCGCCGACCGGGAGCTGCGCCGTATGCAGCAGATGCCCCTCGGCGAACACCGCCATCCCGGTGGTGCCGCCGCCCATGTCGAGCACGGTGACACCCAATTGCCGCTCGTCCTCAACCAGCGTTGCCATTCCCGCGGCCAGCGGCGCCGAGACCAGGGAGGCAATCTCCAGATCGCAACGCGCCAGCGTCGCGTCCAGCGTGCGCAGAGCGGTCGTGACCGCGTCAACAACATGCAGCCGTGCGCCGAGCGTTTCGCAGAACAGGCCGCGCGGATCGTCCGATCCCTCGGCCTCGTCGGTGGCGAATCCGAGCGGCAGCGCGTGGATGATGCTGCGCCCGGCCGACTCGGCGCGGCTGCGCCCCTCCGCCACCACCTGGCGGATATCTGCTTCGTTGACCGCGCGCCCGCCGACCGGCCACTGCACGTTGAACAGCCGGCTTTCCGGCGCCCCGGCGGAAAGATTCACCGTGACCGCGCGCAGCCGCGTGCCGGCTTCTTCCTCGGCGGTGCCGACGGCGGCGCGAATCGCCTGCTCCGCCTCCTCGAGGTCGAGCACCGAGCCCGCGCGCACGCCGCGCGCGCGCTCCCAGCCGAACCCGGTGATCCGCAGCGACAGATCGGACTCGCAACGGCCGATCATGCAGATGATCTTGGTGGTGCCGATGTCGAGCACGCCGATCGGCCCGCCCGGGCGCGGATGGCGGCGCCGGCGCTCGTTGCTGGCGGCGTTGGCATCACTGGCCTTGGGCGCGGCGAGGCTTGCATGGCGCATGTCGTTCATGCCGGGCTCCTCCCTCCTGCGGTGGCGCTGCCATGCTGGTGCGCGGTGTCGGCTTTCGTCTTCGGAGCCAGCGGCTCGGGCATCGGGCGCAGCCGCAGCCGGTCCGGCAGCCGCATGTCAACGACCGCGAGCGGCCGGTCGAGCAATTGCAGCTTGGCTTGCAACGTGGCGAGCCGGTCCAGCGCCGGAACCACCGCGCCCTCGGGCAGCATCACCGTGGTGCCTTCCCTGGTGCTCAGATTCCAGCGCCGTTCGCCGACCCGGACCGCGGCGACGACGCGCGTGGCGATCATCGGCTCGGCGGCCAGCGCGTCGAGCAGCCTGGCCGCGGCCCGCGGCGCGCCGGCCCCGACCACCAGCGGCACCTTGCCCGCAAAGGCGGTGATGTCCGCGTCGGTGACGATGTTGCCGGCGCGGTCGATCAGCCGGAAATGGCCGTCGTGCTGCCACACCGCGAACGGCCGGCGCTCGACGATCGCCACATGCAACGTTCCCGGCAGCTCGCGCTCGACGGTCGCCGAACGGATCCAGGCGATCGATTCCAGCCGCTGCCGCGCGCTGCTGATCGAGATGCCCAGGATCGGCTCGCCGCGATGCACGCCCAGCGCCGCCTCCACCAGCGGCAGCGGCGTCTTGTCGCGGCCGGTGATGACGACGTGGTCCACCGTGAGCCCCAGCCCGGCGGTCGCCATGCCGAGCCGTTCGCGCCAGCTCGCGCCTGGGATCAGGGTGCGCAGCGCGATGTCGGCGCCGAGCACCACCACCAGCCCGGCGGCGAGCAAGGCGAGCGGTCGGCGCATCCGGCGCTGGCGCCGCAGCAGCAGCTTGAGCCGCCCGGGGCGGTCGGCCGGCCGTGCCGGGCTGCGTTTCACGCGCGGCATGCGGCGTGCTCCACCATCCAGGCGCAGAGCGCGGGGAAATCCACGCCGCAATGCGCCGCCTGTTCCGGCAGCAGCGAGGTCGGCGTCAGCCCGGGCTGGGTGTTGACCTCGAGCAGCACCAGCCGCCCGGGCTCGCCCGCGGTGTCGTCGTAACGGAAATCGGCGCGGCTCGCGCCGCGGCAGCCGAGCGCCCGGTGCGCCGCCAGCGCGATGTCGCGCGCGCGCTCGAACACCGCCGGATGCACCCGCGCCGGGATCACGTGCCGCGATCCGCCTTCGGCATATTTCGCTTCGTAATCGTAGAACCCCACGGTGGGATCGATCTCGGTCACGGTGAGCGGCCGCTCGCCCATCACCCCCACGGTGAGCTCGCGCCCGGGGATGTATTCCTCGACCATCGCCACCGGTCCGAAGCGCCATCCCGCCGCGACGGCGGCGCGCCGGTTGCCGCCCTCGCGCAGGATCTCGACGCCAACCGAGGACCCCTCGTTCACCGGCTTGACGACATAGGGCAGCGGCATCGGGTCGGCGTGCTCGAGGGCGGCGATGTCGACGACGCCGCCCTTCGCCACCGGCAGTCCGGCGGCGACGAAGATCGCCTTGGCCGCCGCCTTGTCCATCGCCAGCGCCGAGGCGCGCACGCCGGAATGGGTGTAGGGAATGCCGAGCCAGTCGAGCACGCCCTGGATCGCACCGTCCTCGCCGAAGCGCCCGTGCAGCGCGTTGAACACCGCGTCCGGGCGCGGATCGAGGGCGGCGATGGTGCGGGTGATGTCCGCCCCGACCTCGACCGGGCGGACCTTGTAGCCGGCGCGCTCGAGGGCACCGATCACCTGCCGCCCGGAGGCGAGGCTGACCTCGCGTTCGGCGGAGATGCCGCCATAGAGAACGGCAACCGTCTTCATGCTCCGTCCCCGCCGGTGGGGCGCGCCGGCGCGGCGTGCACGCCGATGCGCCGGATCTCCCATTGCAGCGTGATGCCGCTCGCCTCGCGCACGCGCCGGCGCACCTCCTCGCCGAGCCCCTCGAGATCGGCCGCCGAGGCGCCGCCAGTGTTGATCAGGAAATTGCAGTGCAGCTGCGAGACCTGTGCCGCCCCGCGCGCGAGCCCGCGGCAGCCCGCCGCCTCGATCAGCTCCCAGGCCTTCATCCCCTGCGCATTGTCCGGGTTGCGGAACGTCGAGCCGCCGGTGCGCGCGCGCACCGGCTGGCTCGTTTCGCGCTTGGAACGTATTTCCGCCATCCGCGCGGCAATCGCCGCCCGCTCGCCCGGCCGCGCTACCAGTCGCGTGCGCACCACGATGCCGCCCGCCGGCAGGCTCGCGTGCCGGTAGGCCAGGGCGAGCTTCGCTGCCGGCAGCCGCACCACCTCGCCACTGCGCGCGACGATCTCAGCCCACTCCAGCACGCCGGCGATATCCCCGCCATAGGCGCCCGCGTTCATCGCCACCGCGCCACCGATCGTGCCGGGGATGCCGCAGAGGAATTCGAGCCCGCCGAGCCCCTCGGCGGCGGCGAACTCGGCCACCGTCACGTCGAGCGCCGCGGCCCCGGCGACGATGCCGTCGCCGTCGCGCTCGATCGCGCCGAAGCCGCGCGCCAGCTTCACGGTCACGCCCGGGATGCCGCCGTCGCGGATGATGAGGTTGGAGGCGGCCCCGATCACCGTCACTGTCGCCTCCGGCGGCAGTGCGGCGAGCGCCGCGGCGAGATCCGCGGTGTCCGCCGGGCGCAGCAGCAGCTCGGCCGGCCCGCCGACGCGAAACCAGGTCTGCGGCCCCAGCGGCGCGTTCTCGGTGACGCGCCCGCGCACGCCGGCAAGACGTTGCGCAAGTGTCACGATGCGCGTGGCCGCCATCATGCCGCACCGCCGAGGCGCAGCCCGCGGCGCGGATCGACGCTCTTCGGCTGCTCCGCCTGCAGCCTGGCCAGTTCCGCGGGCAGCGCGGCGGCCCACTGGGTGATGCTGCCGGCGCCGAGGCAGACGACGTAGTCGCCGGGCTCGGCCAGCGCATGCACCATCTCGGCGAGGTGGCGCGGATCGGGCAGCGGCTCGACGCGCCGATGCCCGTGCGCGCGCAGCCCCTCGACCAGGGCGTCGCGATCGACGCCCTGGATCGGCGCCTCGCCCGCGGCATAGACATCGGCCACTAGCACCGTGGTGGCGTCGCCCATGCAGGTGCAGAACGCCTCGAACAGCGAGGCCAGGCGGGTGTAGCGATGCGGCTGCACCACCGCGAGCACGTGGTTCGCCCCGGCCTGGCGCGCCGCCTTCAGCACGGCCGCGATTTCCACCGGGTGGTGGCCATAGTCGTCGATCACGACGATGCCGCCGGCCTCACCGACGCGGGTGAAGCGGCGCTTGACGCCCTTGAACGCGGCGAAGGCGCTGCGCAGCCGCTGCTCGTCGACCCCCATCTCGACGCCGATGGCGATCGCGGCCAGCGCGTTCTGCACGTTGTGCGCGCCCATCATCGGCAGGCGGAACGGTCCGAGCCGCCGTGCGCGCCCGCTCGCGCGGTCGGTGATCACCACCTCGAAGGTCGAACCCAGCCGGTCCGGCACCACGCGCTCGGCGCGGACATCGGCCTGCGGACTGAACCCGTAGGTGATGATGCGCCGGTCGGAGAGGCGCGGGATCATCGACAGCACCTCGGGATGGTCCGCGCACAGCACCGCGAAGCCGTAGAACGGCACGTTCTGCACGAACTGCGCATAGCCCGCGTTCATCGCCTCGGCCGTGCCCCAGTGGTCGAGATGCTCGGGGTCCATGTTGGTGACCACCGCGATCGTCGCCGGCAGGCGCAGGAACGAGCCGTCGCTCTCGTCCGCCTCGACGACCATCCACTCGCCCTCGCCCATGCGCGTGTTGGTGCCATAGGCGTTGACGATGCCGCCGTTGATCACGGTGGGGTCGAGCCCCGCTGTCTCCAGCACCGCGGCGATGAGGCTCGTCGTCGTGGTCTTGCCATGCGTGCCGCCGACCGCGATCGCCCAGCGCAGCCGCATCAGCTCGGCCAGCATCTCCGCGCGCCGCACCACCGGGATGAAGCGTGCCCGCGCGGCCTGCACCTCCGGGTTGTCGGCGCGCACGGCGGTGGAGACGACGAGCACGCGCGCATCGCCGAGATTGGCCGCGTCGTGGCCGACCGCGACCGGGATGCCGGCCTCGCGCAGCCGCCGGACATTGGCGTTGTCGGCGAGGTCGCTGCCCTGCACCGTGTAGCCGAGCACGTGCAGCACCTCGGCGATGCCGGACATGCCGATGCCGCCGATGCCGACGAAATGGATGGTGCCGATGGAAAGCGGCAGCGCCCTCATCGCGCCACCTCCCGCGCCGCGATCGCGGCCTCGACCGCATCGGCCAGCGCCGCCGCCGCGTGCGGCCGGCCCAGCGCCGCCGCCGCTGCCGCCGCCGCTGCCAGTCGTTGCGGATCTGCAAGAAATTCGCCGAGCCGCGCGGCCAGTGCCTGCGGCGTGAAGTCGCCCTGCGCCATCGGCCAGGCGGCGCCGGCCGCGGCCAGTGTCGCCGCGTTCAGCGCCTGGTCCGCGTCCACCGCGCCGGGCAGCGGCACCAGGATCGCCGGCCGTCCGGCGACCGCGAGCTCGGCGAGCGTCGTCGCCCCGGCCCGCGCGATCACCAGGTGCGCCCGGGCGAGCCGGGCCGGCATGTCGGTCAGGAACGGCGTGATCTCCGGCGCCATCCCGAGCGCCGCGCAGGCCTGCGCCACGCCCTCGACGTCTTCCGCCCGCGCCTGCTGCACCAGGCGGATGCGCGCGCGCTGCTCCGGCGCGAGCCGGGCCAGCGCCGCCGGCACGACCTCGGCGAACACCCGCGCGCCGAGCGAACCGCCGACGACAAGCAGATCGAAATGTTCCGCGGCCGGCCGGTAGCCCGCGCCGGCCAGGGCTGCGATCTCCGGTCGCACCGGGTTGCCGGTGACGACGCTGGCAACGCCCTCGGGCATGAGGCGCGTCGCCGCGTGGCTCAGCGCGATGCGGTCGGCGCGGGAGGCAAGGAACCGGTTGGCGCCGCCCAGCACCGCGTTCTGCTCGTGCAGCACGATCGCCGGCCGCGGCGCGAGCAGACATGCCGCGAGCACCGGAGGCACCGAGGGATAGCCGCCGAAGCCGACCACGCCCGCCGGGCGCAGCCGCGCCATCAGCCTTCGCGCTTGCAGCGTGCCGCGCGCCAGCGCCAGCGCCGCGCGCGCCTTGCCCGCGGCCCCGCGCCCGGCGACGGCGGCCGAGGCGATGACGTGCCGCTCCCAGCCCGGCGCCTGTGCCGCGGCGCGCTCCGCCACGCGGCCGTCGGTCAGCAGCACGATGCGCTGGCCGCGCTCCGCCAGCACGCGCCCGACGGCCAGGGCGGGGAACAGATGCCCGGCGGTCCCGCCGGCGGCCAGCACGATCGGTTGCATCGCCGGCCCCCTCATGTCGCTTCGCTGCCGAACCGCCGGCGCGTCAGCGCCAGCAGCATGCCGATCTCGATCCCGACCGACACCGCCGAGGAGCCGCCATAGGAAATGAACGGCAGGGTCATGCCCTTGGCCGGAATGAGATGCAGCGTGCTCGCCATGTTGACGAACGCCTGCAGCCCGAAGCTGGTGACCAGCCCGGTGATCGCGAGCAGCACGTAGCGGTCGCGTTCGTCGCGCGCCCGCGCCAGCCCGCGCAGCACCACGGTCGCGAACAGGGCGACGATCACCAGGCAGACGATCAGCCCGAACTCCTCGCCGGCGACCGCGAAGACGAAGTCGGCATGTGCGTCCGGCAGCACGTCCTTGATATGGCCTTCGCCCGGGCCGCGGCCGAACAGTCCGCCATTGGCGAACGCCTCGAGTGAGCGATCGACCTGGTAATTGCCCGCCGCCTTGAGGTGCAGGAAGCGCTGGACGCGGCTCTGCACGTGCGGGAAGGTGAGATAGGCGCCGATCCCGCCGCCGGCCATCGCCAGCAGCCCGAACCCGGCCAGCCCCAGGTTGAGCCCGTCGACGAAAAGCTGGGCGAACAGCACCGCGGTGATCACCACGATCATGCCGATATCCGGCTGCGACTTCAGCATCAGCAGGATCAGCGCGTAGAGCACCAGCACGATGGTGGTGCCCGGTATCCGCCGGTTGCGGTGGCCGAGGTCGAGCAGCCAGGCGGTGACCACGGCGAAGCACGGCTTGAGGAACTCGGAAGGCTGGATCGCCATGCCGGGCAGCGCGATCCAGCGCTGCGCGCCCTTGATGTTCACGCCGATGACCAGCGTCAGCGCGGTCATCACCAGCGCGACGGCCAGCCCGAGCAGCGCCACGCGCCGCACCCCGCGCGGCGACAGCAGGCTCACGCCGACGACGAGGCCGCCCGCGACGGCGAGGAAGACCACCTGCTTGAAGATGAACAGCTCGCGCGGCACGTGGATCCGCTCGGCGACCGCCGGGCTCGCGGCGAGCACCAGGATGTAGCCGGTGCCGATCAGCGCGCCGACGCAGCCCAGCGTCCAGCGGTCCACGGTCCACCACCAGCGCCCGAGGATGGAGTTGTCGGCGCGCGACAGGGCGGGCATCAGGTGGCCTCCCCATCGGTGGCGGTGAGGTCGCGGGCGAGCGCGGCAAAGCGGTCGCCGCGCGCGTCGTAGCCGCTGAACTGATCCCAGCTCGCGCAGGCCGGCGAGAGCAGCACCACCGGCGCGTCGAGCCGGCGCGCCGCGCGGTAGGCAGCCGGCACCGCCGCCTCCAGCGTGCCGACCTCGGTGAACGCCACGCCGTGGCGGGCGAGTGTTGCGGCCAGCAGCGGCGCATCGCGGCCGATCAGGAAAGCGTGGGCGATGCGCCCGAACAGCGGCGCGAGGCTCTCGATGCCGCCCGCCTTCGCCATGCCACCGGCGATCCAGATCAGCCGGTCGTAGCAGGCGAGCGCATAGGCCACGGCGTCGGCGTTGGTGGCCTTGCTGTCGTTGACGAAATCGACGCCGCCCGCGCGCGCGACCCGTTGCTGGCGGTGCGGCAGGCCGGGATAGCTGCGCAGCCCCTCGGCGATCGCCGCGCGCGGCAGGCCGAGCGCGGTCGCGAGCGCACAGGCCGCGGCGGCGTTCTGGGCATTGTGGCGCCCCGGCAGGTTCGGCGCACCCGTGAGGTCGAGCAGCACGCCGTCGCGGTCCTGCAGGACCGTGCCGCAGGCCCACACATCGGCCGGCACATGGCCGGAAATCGTCATGGCACGGCGCGACCGGCGCAGCTCCGCCGCCATCGCGCGGCTCGCCTCGTCGTCGATGCCGACGACCGCGGTATCGCCCTCGCCCTGGTTGTCGAAGATATGGCGCTTGGCGCGCGCGTAACCCGCCATGTCGCCGTGGCGATCGAGATGGTCGGGGCTGAGGTTGAGCATAACCGCCGCATCGAACCGAAGCGTGGCGATTCGCTCCAACATGTAGGACGACATTTCGAGCACATAGATGCCCGTGTCCGCCAGCGGCGGCAGCGCCAGCGCCGCCGGCCCGAGATTGGCGCCGGCCGCCACCGGCAGCCCGGCGGTCGCGACGATGTGCGCGAGCAGCGCGGTGGTGGTGGACTTGCCGTTGGTCCCGGTGATGCCCGCGAAGCGCGCGCGCGAGCCCATCGCGCGCACGGCGATGTAGAGCAGCTCGGCATCGGTCAGGATCGGCACCCCCGCCGCGCGGGCGGCTTCGGCCAGCGGATGGCCCTTGGGCGGGCGATCCGCGATCCCTGGCGAGAGCACCAGCGCATCGAGCCCGGCCATCTCCGGGGTGCCGACGCTCAGCCCCGCCGCCGCGGCCGCCGCCCGCGCCGCCTCCCGGTCGTCCCACGCCGTCACCCGGGCGCCCATCGCGGCGAGCGCGACGGCGGCCGGCAGCCCGGCCTTGCCCAGCCCGACCACCGCGTAGCGCCGTCCGGCCAGGATGTCGTTGCGGAACATCATCGGATCTTCAGGGTCCCGAGCCCGACCAGCGCCAGGATCACGGCGATGATCCAGAAGCGGATGACGATGGTCGGCTCGCTCCAGCCCTTCTTCTCGAAATGGTGATGCAGCGGCGCCATCAGGAAGACGCGCTTGCCAGTGCGCTTGAACCAGAACACCTGCACGATCACCGACACCGTCTCGAGCACGAACAGCCCGCCCACGATCGCCAGCACGATCTCGTGCTTGACCGCGACCGCCACCGCCCCGAGCGCGCCGCCGAGCGCGAGGCTGCCGGTATCGCCCATGAACACCGCCGCCGGCGGCGCGTTGAACCACAGGAAGCCGAGCCCCGCGCCGATCAGCGCCGAGAGGAACACGCAGAGCTCGCCCGCTCCCGGCACCGGATGCAGTTGCAGGTATTCGGCGAAGACATGGTTGCCGACCAGGTAGGAGATCAGCGCGAACACGCCGGCGGCGATGATGGTCGGCACGATGGCGAGCCCGTCGAGCCCGTCGGTGAGGTTCACCGCGTTGGAGGCGCCGACCATCACCAGCATGCCGAACACCGGGAAGCCAAAGCCCAGCGGGATCAGCACCGACTTGAACACCGGCACCGCGACCGAGGAGCCGAGCGCCCCGCCGGTGGTGGCCATGAACACGCTGGCCGCCGCCAGGCCGAGCCCCGCCTGCACCAGCAGCTTGCCGCGTCCGGACACGCCGCGGAACGAGGCGCGGGTGAGCTTGATCGCGTCGTCGATCATGCCCAGCACACCATAGCCGAGCGTCAGCAGCAGCACGGTCCAGACATAGGTGTTGCGCAGGTCGGCCCACAGCAGTGTCGAGGCGGTGAGCGTGGTCAGGATCAGCACGCCGCCCATGGTGGGCGTGCCCTTCTTCTCGATCAGGTGCCGCTCCGGCCCGTCCGGGCGGATCGGCTGGCCGGCGCGCTGCACCGAGCGCAGCCAGCGGATCAGCGGGCCGCCGAACGCCAGGCTCGCCAGCAGCGAGGTCATGCACGCCGCCCCGGACCTGAAGGTCAGGTAGCGGATCAGGTTGAACAGGAAGAAATGGGTGCCGACGTGGCGGGTGAGATCGAACAGCATCAGGTGGCCGTCTCTTCCAGAGCGGCGACGATTCGCGCCATCCGTGAGCCCAGGCTGCCCTTGACCAGCACCGCGTCCCCGGCCCTGAGATCGGCCGCGACGGCCGGGGCGAGGGCTGCGGCATCCTCCGCCCAGGCGCCGCGCAGCCGCGCGGGCACCGCCTCGTAGACCGGGCGCATCAGCGGCCCGCAGGCGAACAGCCGGTCGGCGCAGTGCGCGATGTCGGCCACCAGCGAGAGATGCTCCGCCGGCCCCGCCTCGCCCAGTTCCAGCATATCGCCGAGCACGGCGACCCGCCGCTGCGCGCGTTGCAGCGCCAGCACCGCGAGCGCCGCGCGCGCCGAGGCGGCGGAGGCGTTGTAGCTCTCGTCGAGCAGCAGCGCCTCGCCGTCCGCGACCCGCAGCGTGCGCCGCTCGCCGCGTCCGCGCACCGGCGCGAAGCCGGCGAGCGCCGCGGCGGCGTCGCCCGGTGCCACACCGAGCGCGGCCGCGGCGAGCATCGCCGCGGTGGCATCCATCGCCATGTGCGCACCGGGGGCCGCGAGGCGCGTTTCGACCGCGGTGCCGAGAACCCTGGCGCGCAGCCGCACCGCGTCCGGCGTGCTGTCGGCGCCGAGCAGCACCGCATCGGCGCCCGCGCCGGTGCCGAAGCCGAGCACGGTGTGCGCCCCGGCCGCCTCGCGCAGCCGCTCGACGTGCGGCGCCTCGGCGGGAATGACGGCAATGCCGCCCGGCTCCAGCCCGGCGAAGACGGCGCCCTTCTCGATCGCGATCGCCTCGAGGCTGCCGAGATGGCCGATATGCACCGGCGCGATCGCGGTGATCAGCGCCACGTGCGGGCGCGCCAGCCGCGCCAGCGGCGCGATCTCGCCCGGATGGTTCATCCCGATCTCGACCACCGCGTAGGCGGCGTCCGGCGCCATGCGCGCGAGCGTCAGCGGCAGGCCCCACTGGTTGTTGTAGGAGGCGACCGCCGCATGGGTGGTGCCGCGCGCCGCCAGGATCCGCGCCAGCATGGCCTTCGCCGTGGTCTTGCCCACGCTGCCGGTGACCGCTGCGACCTTGCCGGTGCAGCGCACCCGCGCGAACCGCCCGAGATCGGCGAGCCCGGCCAGCGTATCCGCGACCCGCAGCTGCCGCGCCGTGTCCGCGACGCCGGCGACGTCGGCATGCACCATGGCGCATGCCGCGCCCCGGGCCAGCGCGTCGGCGACGAAACGGTGCCCGTCGCCGTTCTCGCCCACCAGCGCGACGAACAGGTCGCCGGGCGCCAGCGTGCGCGTGTCGATCGAGACGCCGGCGGCATCGGCCCCGCCCGCACCGCCGGTCGCCTGCCGCAGCTCGCGCGCGGTCCACAGCGTCATGCCAGACCACCCGCCAGCGCGCGGATCACCGAGGCGTCGTCGAACGGCAGGACCGTCCGGCCGACGATCTGCCCCTGCTCGTGCCCCTTGCCGGCCACCGCCAGCACATCGCCGGCGCGCAGCATCGCCAGCCCCTCGCCGATGGCGTGGGCGCGGTCGCCGATCTCGATCGCGCCGGGGCAGGCGGCGAGGATGGCGGCGCGGATCGCCGCCGGCTCCTCGCTCCTCGGATTGTCGTCGGTGACGATGACGATATCGGCGGCGCGCGCCGCTTCCCCCATCAGCGGCCGCTTGCCCGGGTCGCGGTCGCCGCCGGCGCCGAAGACCAGGACCAGGCGGCCCTGCGTATGCGGGCGCAGGGCGGCGATCAGCCGCTGCAGCGCGTCCGGGGTGTGGGCGTAGTCGACATAGGCCGCGGCGCCATCGGCCAGCACCGCCGCGCGCTCCATCCGTCCGCGCACCGGCGCGAGCTGCCCGAGATGCGGCCAGGGATCGGTGCCCAGCGCGCGCGCCAGCGCCGCCGCGACCAGCACGTTGTCGGCCTGGAAGCGTCCGGGGACCGGCAGCAGCAGCCGGTGCGTCGCGCCGTCCGCGGCGATGGCGAGTTCCTGCCCCTCCGGCAGCGGCCGCGCCGCGAGCAGGCGCCACTCCGCCGCCACCGCCTCGCCTACCAGCAGCCGCGGCAGGCGCCGGCGCGCGGCGATGGCGGCGAGCGCCTCGGCGGTCTCGGCGTCGAGCGCGGTGGTGGCGACCATCGTGCCGCCGTCGCGCAGCAGCTCCTCGAACAGGCGCAGCTTGGCGGCCCGGTAGGCGGCCATCGAGCCGTGATAGTCGAGATGGTCGCGCGTCAGGTTGGTGAAGGCCGCGGCGGCAAACACGCAGCCGTCGAGCCGGAACTGGTCGAGCCCGTGCGAGGACGCTTCCAGCGCCGCGTGGCCGATGCCCGCGCGTGCCAGCCGCGCCAGCGTGTTGGCGAGCGTCACCGGGTCGGGCGAGGTGAGGCCGGCGCCGCCCTGTTCGCCCTGCGCAATGACGCCCAGCGTGCCGATGCTGGCCGCGGCGAGCCCGGCGCGGCTCCAGATCTGGCGCAGGAAGTCCACGCTGCTGGTCTTGCCGTTGGTGCCGGTGACGGCGGCGAGCGTGCGCGGTGCCGGTCCCGCCAGCGTCGCCGCGATGCGCGCGAGCGCCCGGCGCGGCTCGGCGTCCTCGATCAGCGGCCGGCGGTCCACGCCCTCGGGCCAGGCGGTGCCGACCGGCGCCAGCACCGCCGCCGCGCCGCGCGCCACGGCGTCGGCGATGAAGCGGCGTCCATCGGTGCGCCGGCCCGGCAGGGCGGCAAAGATCACGCCGGGGCCGACGGCGCGGCTGTCGGCGGTGATGCCGGCGACGTCGAACTCGCAGAGGGCGAGATCGAGCGCGCGCGACGTGCCCGCCGGCTGGCTGGTGGCGAACACGTCAGCGAAGCGCAACGCTGTGCACCGCGCCCGCGGCATCGGCGCGGCGCTTCCCCCCGGCCGGTGCGCCGCGCCGCGTCTGCGGCTGCACCTGCGGCGGCGGCGGGACCGTGGAGCCATTGGGCGCGGCGGCCTGGAACGGGATCACGTCCGGCGCCACGCCGGCGGGTGGCGGCGGCTGCAGCGGCATCGCGAGTTCCGCCTCGATCGCCTTGGCCGGATCGCCGGTCACCGGCAGCAGGCCGAGCATCGGCGCGATGCGCGCGATCACCTTGCCCGCCGCCGGCGCGGCGACCTCGCCGGCGGTGGAGAAGAAGCCGGTGGATTTGTCGCCGTGCGGCGCGTCGAGCATGATGTAGACGACGTATTTCGGCGCGTTCATCGGAAACGCGCAGATGAAGGCGCTGACGTTGACGTGCTGGCGGTAGCCGTTGGCGCCGACCTTGGCCGCGGTGCCGGTCTTGCCGCCGACGAAATAGCCGGGGACGTTGGCCGCCTCGCCGGTGCCGCTGGCGACCACGAGGCGCATCATCGCGCGCATCGTCGCCGAGGTTTCGGGCTTGATGACCGTGCTGCCGGCAACCTCGGCGCCCGGCTGCAACGCGAGCAGCGTCGCCGCGCGCAGTGTGCCGCCGTTGACGATCGCCGCCACGTCGCGCACCAGCTGCATCGGCGGCTCGGTGATGCCTTCGCCGAAGCCCACCGTCATCACCGTTGCCGGGCCCCACGCGCGCGCCGACTGCACCATCGGCAGTCCCGCCTCCGGCAGCTGGATCGGCACGCGGTCGAGCAGGCCGAAGCGCGCCAGCCAGGCGCGCTGGCGCTGCGCCCCCTCGGTCAGCGCGATGTGCGAGGCGCCGAGATTGGAGGAATAGACAAGCACTTCCGGCAGCCAGAGCCAGCGGTGCTTGCCCTCGAAATCGGTGATGGTGAAGCCGCCGACATGAATCGGGTGCGCCGCGTCGAATTGGTCCCAGGGATGGATCAGGCCATCGTCGAGTGCCGTCGAGAGCGTCACCAGCTTGAGGATGCTGCCCGGCTCGTAGGCGCCTTGCGCCGCACGGTTGTAGCGCTCCGCCGCTGTTGCGGCATCGAAATTATTGGCGTTGTAGTCGGGCAGGCTCACGCTCGCCAGTACCTCGCCGGTCTCGACGTTCATCACGATCCCGGCGGCGCCGATCGGCTTGAACTCCTCCACCGCGCGCTCCAGCTCGTCGCGCACCACCGCCTGCACCCGCACGTCGAGCGACAGGCGCAGCGGCTTGGGGTCGGTTGTCAGCCGCTTGTCGAAATACGCCTCCAGTCCCATGTCGCCGTGCCCGGCGCGGTCGGTATGGCCGATCGTCTGCACCGCGAAGCGGCCGAGCGGATAGCGGCGGACCTCGGTTTCGCGAAAGGCGACGCCGGGGATGCCGAGATCGTTGATGCGGATCTCCTGCTCGGGCGTGATGTCGCGCGCGACGTAGACGAACGCCTTGTTGCTCGCCAGCCGCGCGGTCATCGCGGCGACGTCCAGGCCCGGCAGCACGGTCGCGAGCTTGGCCGCCGCGTGCTTCGCGTCGGCGATCTGGCGCGGGTCGGCATAGGCGGTCGCCATCGGCACCGAGATCGCGAGGATCTCGCCGTTGCGGTCGATGATCGGCGCGCGGTGGGTATGGCCCATGAGCGGCAGCGCCGCGGGCGAGTTCGCGAACGGGCTCGACCGCGGCGGCAGCTTGGGCACGTCGGTGGCCACCAGCGCCTCGCCCGGCCGCATCGGCTGCAGGATCGTCGCGTCGGTGAGCTTGGCCGCGAGGGCCAGGAACAGCAGCACGAAGGCGCCGGTGGCCACCACCAGCCGGCGCTGGCTGCGCGCGATGGCGGCGCGGCGGGCGAGGTCGGGCGCCGTCACGCGCACCGTCTCCATGCGTGGGATGCTCGCGGCTGCCGGCGCACCGAAGCGCCGCGCCGGTGCGTTCGGCTCCGGCGGCGGGCGATCGGGCAGCTCGCTCACCGATTGCCTCCGGGGGCGTCCGCGACGTGACCCGGCGTGGCCCAGGCCATGCCCAGCATCGACACCGCCGGCATCGCGTGGATCGGCCCGGGCCGGCGCATCGCCACGGCCGTCGCCCGCACCGCGCGGGCCTGCGCCCCCACCGGCTGCGCCACCACGCGAAGCGCCGCCATCGGCCGCGCCATCACGCTCGCCGGGCGGGGCAGGGGCCGCGGGCTGGCGTGTGTCGCGCCCGCCGGCGGCGTGCCTGCGAGCAGGCGGCGGATGTCGGGCAGATGCGCGGCGGCGGTGCGGAAGTGTTGGGTGCGAGCCGCTGGCGCGGGCGGCGGCGGCGGTGCGCTTGCCAACGCGCTGGCCGCGCCAGGCGCCACCATCGCCAC
>JAJXSZ010000033.1 GCA_021784255.1 Pseudomonadota bacterium
ACGTAAATTCAACGAAGACGCCAAACGGAAGTGTCTCAATTTAAGAGAATGATGGCCTTCCCTCGACTCCAGGCTCTCTCCAGCCGGCTTCAGGCCGCGACCGATGCGCTCGCCGGTGTCGAGCCGGCGATCGTCGAAGGCCGGGTCGCCGCGGTCCGTGGCCTCGCGGTCGAGGTCGCGGGCCTTGGCGGGCTTGCCGGCATCGGCGCGCGCGTCATGCTCCGGCCCCGCAATGCCGCCCCGGTTCCGGCGGAGCTGGTCGGCTTCGCTCCTGGCCGCGCCATCGCCATGCCCTTCGCCGCCACCACCGGGCTCGCGCCGGGCGACGCCGTGCGCGCTGGCCTGCGACCGGTCCCTGCGGCGCTCTACCCGTGCGCGGCCTGGTTCGGCCGGGTGCTCGACCCGCTGGGCAATCCGGTGGACCGGCGCGGCCCTCTCCCCCGCGGAATCCGCCCGGCGCCGCTGGACGCCGCGCCGCCTGCCGCCGCCACGCGCGCGCGCCTCGGCCCGCGCCTCGCCCTCGGTGTCGCGGCTCTCGATCTGTTCGCCACCTGCCGCGAAGGGCAGCGCCTGGGCCTGTTCGCCGGCCCCGGTGTCGGCAAATCCACGCTGCTGGGCATGCTCGCGCGCGACGCCGGCGCCGATGTGGTGGTCGCTGGCCTGGTCGGCGAGCGCGGGCGGGAGGTTCGCTCGTTCCTCGAGGATGACCTGGGCGAGGGGCTCGCCCGCTCCATCGTCGTGATCGCCACGTCCGACGCCCCGCCGCTCGCCAGGCGCGAAGCCGCGCGCGCCGCGATGGCGATCGCCGAGCATTTTCGCGACCAGGGAGCGAAGGTGCTGCTGCTGCTCGACAGCGTCACGCGATTCTGCGCCGCGTTGCGCGAGATCGGGCTCGCCGCCGGCGAACCGCCGGCCGCCCGCGGCTACCCGCCGCGTGTCTTTGCCGAATTGCCGCGCCTGTTGGAACGGGCCGGCCCCGGCACCGAGGGCCAGGGCAGCATCACGCTGTTCGCGACGGTCCTGGTGGACGGCGACGACATGACCGAGCCGGTGGCGGACGCGGTGCGCGGCATTCTCGACGGCCATGTCGTGCTCGACCGACGCATCGCGGAATCAGGCCGCTATCCGGCGATGGATGTGCTGCGCTCCCTCTCGCGCACCGTCCCCGGCTGCCTCGAGCCGCACCAGGCGCGCGTCGCGGCCGCCGCCCGCGCCGCCCTGGCGCAGGCTGCCGACCTCGTGGATCTGGTGCGACTCGGCGCCTATCAGCGCGGCACCGATCCGGCGGCCGATGCGGCGCTCGCGGCGGCTCCGGCGATCGAGGCACTGCTGCGTCAGGCGCCCGGAGAGCAGCGCGATCCCGCATCGGGCTTCGCCCGGCTCGCCGCCATCCTCGCTGAAGCCGACGGATGACCCCGGCGGTGCTGACGACGCTGCACCGCCTGCGCCAGCGCGCGCTGGACGCCGCCGCGCAGGCGCTGGCGGCGGCCCAGACGGCGCAGGATCAGGCCGAGGCGGCCGCCCATGCCGCCCATCGCCGTCTCGACACCGAGCGCGAAGCCGCCGAGGACCTGGCCGCCGATGATGCCGCGGTGGAGGCCTACGCCGCCTGGCTGCCGCGCGGCCGTGCCGCGCTCGCCGAGGCCGAGGCCGCCGGGACGCGGGCGATGGAGGTGACGAACCTCGCGCGCCACCGCCTCGCGGCCGCGCGCGTGGCCATGGAGGCAGTCGATCTGCTCGCCGCGCGGCTGCGCCAGCAGGCACGTGAGCGCATCGCCCAGACCGAGCGCGAAACCCTGCAGGAAGCCCTGTCGCGCCCGCCCGAGAACGCGTCGTGACGCCGCGGGATCGACGATCGCCCGCGCCGGTCGCGGCGTCTCAGCGCGACGACGCCAGGGGCGGGCCCTTCGGCAACAGGACATAGGCCTGGCCCTGCTCGCGCATCATCCCGGCCCGTTCCTCCGCCGCCTTGCCCCAGCCGAAGAAGATGTCTCCGCGCACCGCCCCCTTGATCGCGCCGCCAAGGTCCTGCGCCACCATCAGCCGTTCGATCGGCTGACGCGTCACCGGGTCCGTGGTCACCACGAAGACCGGAGCGGAGAGCGGCAGGAAGGCCTTGTCCACCGCCAGCGAACGGTCCGGCGAGAGCGGTGTGCCAAGCGCGCCGGGCGGGCCGATATTCGTCGAGCCGTGCTCGATGCGGAAGAACACATAGGACGGGTCCTGGTCCATGACCCCCTGCGCCTGGGCGGGATGGTTTTCGAGCCAGCGGCGGATCGACTGCATCGTCACCTGGCGCATCGTCATCGCGCCGCGGTCGACCAGCACCCGGCCGATCGGCACATAGGGATGGCCATTCTGCCCGTCATAGGTGACGCGCACGACACTGCCATCCGGCAGGCGGATGCGCCCGGCGCCCTCGACCGAGAGGAAAAACGCATCGATCGGGCTCTTCAGCCACAGCAGATCGAGGTGCTGCGACGCCAGCGCCCCGCGCTCGATGGCCGCCCGGTCCGGCAGCACCTGTCCTTCGCGCAGGCCGGGAGGGCGGCGCAGGATCGGCGTCTGGTAGGGCCCCTCGCGGTGCAGCGAGCCCTCGAACTCGGGCTCGAAATAGCCGGTGAACAGCCCCGCGGCAGCGCCGTTCTGGGAGACGAGGTAGGCGTCGAAGGTGTGCTCGAAGAAGGCGCGCGCGGCATTCGCGTCGCCGGGCGGCACCACGCGGGCCTCGCCACAGGCGAGCCGCCAGGGCGCGGCCAGCCCGCCGAGTGCCGCCGCCAGCCCGGCGCCGCCGAGCTCGGTGTTCGGGTGGCCCGCCAGCGTGTCGCAATCGCCGATGAAGGGCGGCAGCGCCGCCGCGAGATTATCGGTCGACCAGCCGGGAATCTGCGAGAAATCGACGCGGGTGAACGCCACGCCCTGCCCCTGCGGCACCGGCGCGGCGGGCGGCGGCAGCACCGCCGGCGGCTGGACCGCGCAGCCGGCGAGCAGCGCGATCACGCCGAGGGCGACGAACGGCGAGCGCATCAGGCGCTGCGCGCGGCGGCGAGGCGCCAGGTCGGGTCCGGCTGGGCGAGATCGCGCTCCAGCGTCCACAGATCGGTGATTTCGGTCACCGCCTCGGTGCCCTGCACGGTGGCGCCGTCCCGGCCGAGCGCGCGGCTCACCTGGTCGGAGACGATGCGGATCTGGATCTGCGCGCGCGTGCCGGCCAGCGCCGCGTCGACGATCTCGATCGCCTGCACACCGCGGATATCGGTGAGCTGCCTTTCCCCGGCCGTCTCGCGCGCCGCGATGGCGGCCTCGAACCCGGCCAGGGTCTCCGGCGTGAGCAGCGGCACCAGCGCGGCGCGGTCGCCGGCGGCGAAGGCGGTCACGATCATGCGGAAGGCCGCTTCCGCCCCGTCGAGAAAGCGCTGCGGCGTAAAGCCATGATCCACCCGGCCCATCGCCAGCAGGGTCTGGCCGAGCGGGGAGGCCGGATCCGGCACGGGGCGAGTCGGCATCGGCTCGGCGCGCCCTTCGATGACCGGGCCGCCCGGCCTCGGTACCGGCTGACGGACCGGCTGCTCGAAGCCCTGCCGGCGACCGAGCACGCTGCGCAGCCGCAGGGCGAGGAACACCGCCACCATGGCGAACAGGACGATGTCGACCGGAAAACTGCCTGATCCCGTCATGTTGGCTACATCACCTCGCTTGCCTGGTCCGGCCCTCGGGAGCCGCCGCGTCGTGGCCCACCGGCGGCTGGACATAAGACGCCAGGCACCGCTGCACAATCATTTCGCAGGTTACCTGACGGTCATCCTTGGCGCACCGCCGGCGCTCCGCTACCTAACCAGGCGTCATGATCCTGCTGCGCCACGGCCAAAGCGAGTTCAATCTGCACTTCGGAGCGACCAGGCGCGACCCTGGCATCGAGGATCCGAGGCTGACCGAACTCGGCCACGACCAGGCCCATCGTGCCGCCGAGGCGCTGACCGGCGCCGGCGTCCGCCGCATCGTCGCCTCGCCGTATATGCGCGCCTTGCAGACCGCGCGCCCGATCGCCGAGATGCTGGGCCTCAAGGTCGAGGTCGAGCCGCTGGTGCGCGAGCGCTATGCCTTCAGCTGCGATGTCGGCACCCCGCGCTCGCGCCTGGAGGCGATGTGGCCGCATCTCGATTTCTCGCCACTCGCCGAGTGCTGGTGGCCGGAAGGGCCGGAGCCGCATGACAGCGTTCTCGAACGCGCGGCCCGGTTTCGCGATGCCCAGTCGGCGCTG
Organism: Pseudomonadota bacterium; assembly: GCA_021784255.1. Lineage (GTDB taxonomy): Bacteria > Pseudomonadota > Alphaproteobacteria > Acetobacterales > Acetobacteraceae > JAJXXT01. The sequence continues at coordinate 4,262 of JAJXSZ010000033.1, forward strand.
GCCGACTGGTCGGCCACGCTCGTCGTCTGCCACTGGGGCTTCATCATGGCGATGACGGGGATTTCGGTCGCCAACGGCACCTGGCTGCTCTGCGACCCCACGGCGCCGCCGCCGGCGACGATCTCCTGGCGCGTCTAGAGCCAGATCCGGCCGGATCAAATCATCCGGCCCGATTTTCCGGGCTTCCTCGCCCGGTGTCGATCCGCGGTTGGCCTGCGATCGGTGCCGTGCTACCGCGGCGCACCTTTGCGGAGACGCCGATGTCCGAGACCGCCCAGCCCCAGGCCGCCGCCCCCCCTCTGGTGGTCAACCTGCAATACGTGAAGGACCTGTCCTTCGAGGTGCCAGGGGCGCCGCTGATCTACACGACGCTGCGCCAGCCACCGCGTGTCGAGATCAATCTGGACGTCCAGGCCCGCCGCGTCACCGATGGCCACAACAGTTTCGAGGTCGGGATCGCCATCCGCGCCGAGGCCTTCGACCCCGCGCCAGCGGCGGGAACGGAGGCGGCGCGAATCTTCCTCGCCGACCTCGTCTATGCCGGCGTCTTCACGCTGAACGGCATCCCCGAGGCGAGCGTGGAGCCGGTGCTGCTGGTGGAATGCCCGCGGCTGCTGTTCCCGTTCGCGCGCGACGTGCTGGCAACCGCCACGCGCGATGGCGGCTTCCCGCCGGTGCTGCTGCAGCCGATCGACTTCCTCAGCCTTTGGCAATCCCGCCGTGCGCAGGGGACGGGCGGCCTGGAGAACGGCGCCGCGAACGCCTGAAGCCGCGTTCGGCCCGTTTCCGGTCGGCGTCGCCCCTGCTCGGCGTGGTGGTGCCGGCCGCGGTGGTGCCGGGCGTGGTGCTTACAGTCCGGTGCCGAACCGCGCCATGATGACGATGATGGCGATCTGCAGCAGGCCCTGGAAGCCGACGCCATACACATAAAACCGCATCAGACGCCCGATGCGCGCGCCGTCCGGTTGCGGCTTGCGCAGCTCGAAATAGACCTTGAGGTTGATCGGCAGCAGCACGCCGAGCCCCTGGACGGTGAGGATGGTGATGATCACCAGCGCCCCGGCCACCCAGGCGAATTGCGGCCACGGCAGCGCGAGGAAGCCGACGCGGCCAGCGAGGTACCAGCCGGCGGTGCCGGTCATCACCGCCAGCGTGGGCATCAGGAACAGCATTTTCGGCATCAGCCGGCAGGCGACGGCGCGCCGGGCCGGCGGCGACACCTGGCGCAAGATGGGTCCCATCACGAAGCCCATGAACAGGTCGATCCCGGTCCACAGCAGCCCGCACAGGATATGGACGAAGGTGAGCGCCCAGAGACTGGGGCTGGCGATCGCCGCGACCAGGACGGCCAGCGCAAGCGCCACCCAGACCAGGTTCCGGGGATTGATTCCTGGGGAATCGTCAGCCCGAGCGGCTATCGTGGTGGACATAATGATAATCTAGCAGGATTGAGGGCTGGTCTCGCAAGCGCCATCAGCAAGCTTACAATTCCTTGATTTCGATCAAGGTGCTCGGGCGCTCAAAGGTACAATGGCGAACGATCCAAACGGAGGATGACGTCATGCGGATTCGGCTTGCGTTGGGTACGATCCTGGCACTCTCTTTCACCGTGGCGGCGCTGCCGCTGCACTCGGCGCGCGCCGCCGACGCGGCCGCCGGCAAGCGGCTGTTTCATCAGCGCTGCTCGATCTGCCACAGCGACGAGAAGGGCGAGAACAAGATCGGCCCGTCGCTGTTCGGCGTTGTCGGGCGGAAAGCGGGCACGGAAGCCGGCTACCACTACTCGGCTGCGAACGAGAAGAGCGGCCTGACCTGGGACGAGGCGACGCTCGACCGCTATCTGCAGCGCCCGAGCAAGGCGGTGCCTGGCACCAAGATGAGCTTTGCGGGCATGCCGAACGCGTCGCAGCGCGCGGACGTGATCGCCTTTCTGGCGACGCTCCACTGACTGGCGCCGCACTGCAACACCGCCGTTTTTTCGATGCCCAATTGATCGACATCAAAGTGTAAGGAAGCGAAAGACTAAAAAACCGCAACGACGTGTTCATGCGTCGGTTACGGAGGGCTGAAGATGAACGGAGGAGACTATCGTACGGCCGGGTTCCCGCCATGGCGGGTCCTGGCCGTTTTGATGCCTGCGCTGCTGCTCTGGGGCATGCGCCCCGCGCATGCCATACCGGCGTTCGCGTCGCAGACCGGACAACCCTGCACCGCCTGTCACATTGGCGCCTATGGGCCGCAGCTCACCCCCTTTGGCCGGGCCTTCAAGATCGGCGGCTATACCATGTCGGGCGGCCAGGGCCTGGCGTCGAAGATCCCGCTCTCGGCGATGGTTTTGTCGTCGCTGACGCAGACCTCGGCGAACCAGCCCTCCCCTCCGGCGCCGCATTTCGCGCGTAACACCAACCCCGCGATCGATCAGGTCAGCGTCTTCCTCGGTGGGCGCATCAACGACTACCTCGGCGGCATGATGCAGGGCACCTACAACGGGATTGCCGTCACCGAGCATCTGGACAACTCCGACCTGCGCGCCACCGACGAGTTCGACATCGGCAGCAACACGCTGCGGGTGGGCATTTCGGTGAACAACGGCCCGACGGTCGAGGACCCCTACAACACGACCTTCGCCTGGGGTTACCCCTACGTGGCCTCGGCGCTGGCCCCGGCGACGACGCCGCAGCCACTGCTCGCCGGCGGGCTGATCGCCAATACCCTGGGCACGACGGCGTATGCCTGGTGGAACTCGCACCTCTACGTCGAGGCGGGTGCCTATCAGCTGATGGATGACCGGACGGCCAAGACGCTGGGTGTCTATCCGCAGTTCGCCAACGGTACCGGCGCCATTCCGTATGCCCGCGTGGCCTATGAGTGGGACTGGAACGACCAGTCGGCGGAAGTCGGCGCGATGTACCTCCATGCCGCCGTGCAGCCCCTCGACTCGCCCGGAGGCGGCAGCGATTACTACACCGACTTCGCGATCGATGGCTCCTATCAGTACATGGGTGACAGCAAGAACATCTATACGCTGAACGGGATCTTCGTGCATGAGGAGCAGAACCTGCGCGCGACGTTCGGAGCCGGAGGAGCCGCCACGCCGCACAAGTCGCTGAACCAGTTCCGCGTCAACGGGACCTGGGTGCACGACGAGACGTATCAGCTCACGCTCGGGATGCAGGAGACCTACGGCACCGCCGACTCGACGCTCTACAGCGGCAACACCGAGGGCAAGCCGAACAACACCGAGTTCATTGCCGAAGCCGACTGGATTCCGTTCGGCAAGGACAACTCCTGGGGTCGGCCCTTTGCCAACCTGAAGCTCGGCGTGCAGTTCATTCACTACACGACCTTCGACGGTGGCAACACCAACTACGGCGGATCCGGGCTCAACGCCTCGGGTAACGACACACTCTACGCCTTCGCCTGGTTCATCTTCTGATTTGAGCGGACGTGACTTGACGAAGCACGCCGGACCAGGCCCCCTGGTCCGGCGTTGCCGTTTCAGGCCCCCTCGATGATCGTGACGTCGAGCGTGCCGATCGTCTCGATCTCCGCCACGACGCGATCGCCCACGGAAAGGAACGTGCCCTTCGGCGCGCCCACGCCAGCCGGCGTGCCGGTCAGGATCACGTCGCCGGGATCGAGCGTCATGATGCGCGAGGCGGTCGCGATCTGCTCGGCGATGGAGAAGATCATGCCCGAGGTCCGGGCATCCTGCTTCACCGCGCCGTTGACGGAGAGCCTGAGCGCCAGGTCGTGTGGGTCGCCCACGGCAGCGGCCGGCACCAGGCGCGGGCCCATCGGGCAACACGTGTCGTGCGCCTTACCCGCCACCCAGTCGAGCTTGTAGAACGTCTCCGGCGCGCGGTTGAGGTCACGGGCGGAGAAGTCGATCGCGACCGTATAGGCGGCAACGTGCGACAGCGCCTCCTCGACGCGAACCGCGCGGGCCGTGCGACCGATGACGGCGGCAAGCTCGACTTCCCAGTCCATCGCCTTGGTATCGAGCGGCTTGCGGACGGTGGCGCCGCCGCCCACCACGGCATTGCGCGGCGGCTTCATGAAGAAGAACAGGCGCTGCGCCTCCTTGCGCAGGTCCGTCACGCCCATCTCCGCGCAATGATCGTAGTAATTGGCGCCGGCGCAGAGGATCTTGCCGGGATAGAGCAGCGGCGCGAGCCGCGTCGCCTCGTCCACGCTGTCTGCGGGATCGGGACGCAGCCCATCCAGCGCCGCGGCAACGCGCGGCCAGTCGGCGAACAACGTCGCCACGCTGCTCATGCCCGCCAGCCCCGCGCGCGCGAGCGACTTTTCCAGCCGGTAGAGCCTGCCGCCGTACTCGACGCAGGCGAGCGGACCGCCCGGAGCGGCGATCGTGGTCAGCGACCAGGTTGGGTTCGCCATCTCGGCCCCCGTCTTGTTGCGCGCGCGACCGTATGTTGTGGAATTGCGTTGTCAATCGCGCGAAGCGGTCTGCTCGCGGGCGAAGCGGCCGGGTTTGCCCGCCCGGCCGATCTGTGATCGCCTGCGGGCCGCAAACGCCGGAGGTGTTCATGTCGCTCGCCAACACGCCCGATCCCGCGATCCGCCGCGCCATCGTCGAGCAGGATCTCGCCAACGTCCTGCACCCGATCGTCCAGCACCGCGCGCTCGAGAAGAAGCAGATGGTGGTGGCAGGCAGCAGCGGCTCGACCGTCCGCGACGCCGACGGAACCGAGTATCTCGACGCGATGGCGGGTCTCTGGTGTGTCAACATCGGCTATGGACGCCATGAGCTCGCCCAGGTCGCCGCCGAGCAGATGGAACGGCTCGCCTATTTCCCGCACACGGCGATGAACGAGCCGGCGTCCCGGCTCGCGGCCACGATCAACACGCTGATGGGCGGCGACACCCACGTCTATTTCGTCAACTCGGGCTCCGAGGCCAACGAGGCCGGCTTCAAGATCGCGCGCCAATGGGCCAAGCAGGAATACCCAGGCCAATTCCGCTTCAAGACGATCAGCCGTTACTACGCCTATCACGGCACCACGCTGGCGACGCTGGATGCCGGCGGCATGGGCGAACGCAAGGGAAAGTTCGAACCCTACTCGGGTGACTTCGTGCATGTCGCGCCGCCGACCTGCTACCGCTGCCCGTTCGGTCTCACCCACCCGTCCTGCGGCATGGCATGCGTGAAGAACCTCGAGGCGACGATCCTCGGCGAGGGCCCGGAAAGCGTCGCCGAGGTGATCGTCGAGCCGATCATGAGCGGCGTCGGCATCGCCGTTCCACCCGATGAATACCTGCCGGCGGTGGAAGCGATCTGCCGCCGCTACGGCGTCCTCATGCACGTGGACGAGGTCATCAACGGCTTCGGCCGCACCGGCAGGATGTTCGCGCACCAGCACTACGGCGTGAAGCCGGACATCGTCGCCGTGGCTAAGGGAATCTCCAGCGCCTACCTGCCGATCGCAGCGACGGTGGTGCGCAATCACGTCTTCGAGAGCTTCCTCGGCGAGCCGGATTCCAATCGTCAGGTGGTGCAGGTGAACACCTATGGCGGCCACCCCGCGGCGGCCGCAGTCGCCCAGCGCAACATCGAGATCATGCTGCAGGAAAGGCTCGCCGAGCGCGCGGCCGAGACGGGCGCCTACCTCATGGATGGACTGCGCGGCCTGCTGAAGCATCGCAACGTCGGCGACGTCCGCGGCAAGGGGCTGCTCTGCGGCGTGGAGCTGGTGAAGGACAAGACGACCAGGGAACAGCTCGACAACGCAACGATGAACAACGTGATCGACGCCTGCAAGGCCGCTGGCGTGATCGTCGGGCGCGCCGGCGGCGGCAGCCGCTGGGGCACCGTGGTCGCGATCTGCCCGCCGCTGGTGGTGACGCGCGCGGAATGCGACCGCCTCGTCGAGACGCTCGACCGAACGATCGCGGCAATACCCGTCTGAGAGCGGGGCAGCGCCCCTCCGCTTCACGCCTTCGGCAACCGTCCCATCAGGTAGAACTCGTCATTCGGCCTGAGGCTCATCAGGTTCGCCAGCCGGTTCGACATCGCAAAGAATGCGGCGATGGCGCCGATATCCCAGGCGTCATCGCGCGTGAACCCCTGCGCCTCCAGCGCGGCGATGTCGGCATCGCTCACCGTCTCTGCCTCGCGTGAGACAAGCACCGCGAATTCGAGCATCGCGTGCTGGCGTTGCGTGATCTCGGCCTTGCGCCAATTGGTCGCCACCTGGTCGGCGATGCGCGGCGCGCGGGCGCGGATGCGCAGGATCGCACCATGCGCCACCACGCAATAGAGACACTGGTTGGCACCGCTGGTCGCCACGACGATCATTTCGCGATCGGCCTTGCTGAGGCCGCTTTCGCGCTCCATCAGCGCGTCGTGATAGGCGAAGAACGCGCGGAATTCTTCCGGCCGGTGCGCAAGCGCAAGGAAAATATTGGGAACGAACCCGGCTTTTTCCTGCACCGCAAGGATCTTCTCGCGGATGTCAGTCTCCATGCCCGCAAGGTCCGGAACCGGGAAGCGGCTGATCGGCGTGCTCATTTTTCCCCTCTCAGAGAGCCTCGAGAAAACCCTCGAATGTCATCAACACCGGGTTGTCGTCAGGGACGACGCGCCCCTGACCGACATGGCCCTCGAGGTCGACGATGGCGATGTCGATTTCCGAACCCGCGCCGACGATGCCTCGAGTCACCAGCAGTTCGGTCGCGAAGCCTGCGATCGGCGGCGCGTCGGCGAAGCGCGCGCCGATGGTGCTGGCAACCCCGCCGCGAACGGCCGCGCGGCCCAGGCGTGCCTCGGCCGCGGCGCGCTCGAGCGTGCGCACCAGATCCTGGTTCGGTGCCAGGCGCAGCGCGACACCAGGTATCATGCTGGCCCGCAGTGGCGTGGGCGTCGCGAGCGGGGAGAACAGCTTGAACCCTGTCTCCTCGTCCTGCACCGCCTCGAACCGCGCGCCGACGATGGCAACGCCGCTGGCTCGGATCGGTACGGCAATGACGGTTTCTTCCGGCAGCACATGACCGCAGCCGAGGGTCCCATCGGCCTCGGTCCATAACGCATGGCAGTGGAAGAAGGGCCTGCCGTCGCGCCAGCCGAGCGTGATGGCCGCCGCCTCGAGCCGGCTGACGCCCTGCGGGCGGCGCGGCGCACTGTAGAACGCGGCATGCGTCGCATCCGGCGATAGGGCTGGAATGACATAGCTGAACGGACCGAACCCGCCGCCGGTCAGCGCGAGACAGGCGGACTCGCCCCCATACCCGGAAATAAGTTCCGCAATCGTATCGAGAAGCCGGCCGCCCGCCCGCAGCTCCGCCTCGATCGGGATGGCACCCGCGGCCACCGCCGCGATCCGCTGCGCCCCCGGCGTGCCCGGCTGGCGGATGAAGCGTTCACCCACGCCCCTCTCCTCTCGCCGCCGCGTCGCGACGATGGAGCTCCGCACGTATGTCCTTCTTTGCGAGCTTGCCATAAGCGGATTTCGGCAGCGACTCCCAGAACTCCACGCGGCGCGGCAGCTTGTAGCGGGTGATCCTGTCACCGAGCCAGGAAAGCAACGTCACGCCATCCAGGGCCTGCCCCTCGCGCAGCACGCAGATGGCAACCCCCACCTCGCCCCAGGTCCGATCCGGCACACCGAAGACCGCACATTCGACGATCGCGGGGTGGGTCAGCAGCTTCTCCTCCACTTCGCGCGGATGGATGTTGGAACCGCCCGAGATGTACATATCCGAGGCCCGGCCGGTGATGTAGACGAATCCCTCCGCGTCCATATGGCCGAGATCGCCGGTACGAAACCAGCCATCGCGGAACGCCTTGGCATTCGCCTCCGGATTATCGTAATAGCCCGCAAAGACGGCCGGCCCGCAGACGCAGATCTCGCCGGTCTCGCCCGGTGGCAGTTCACCGCCGTCATCGCCCTGAATCGAGACCTGCATGGCCGTGCGTTCGAAGCCGCATGTGCCGATGCGCGCCCGCGGCCCGTCCTCGGCCTCGTGCCATTCCGGCGGCAGCACGGTGATGTTGCCGGTGACCTCACCGAGGCCGAAATACTGCACCAGCACGTTTCCCAGCGTGGCCAGCGCGCGCTTCTGGTCTTCGCGGTACATCGGCGCGCCCGCATAGATGATGTAGCGCAACGATGAGTGATCGTATTGGTCCACCGCCTGGTGCTCGACCAGCAGCTTCACGATCGTCGGCACGGTGAACATGTTGGTGATGCGCCAGCGCTCGACCAGCGACCAGGCTTCCTCCACATCGAGCCGGTCGGACGCCAGCATCACCGTCCTGGCGCCGCGCGCGACCTGCGTGAGCGCATGCACGCCCGCGCCATGCGACAGCGGCGCCAGCACCAGCGACGCGTCGCGATGCGTCGTCCCCGGCATCAGGTCGCAGAGATGCGAGGTGACGACGAAACCCATCTGACCGTGCGTCAGCACCGCGGCCTTCGGCTTGCCCGTCGTGCCCGATGTGAAGAAGAACCAGCAGGGATCGTCGTGCTCGACATCGGCGAGGGGTGACGGCTCGCCGGTATGCCGGGCGATAACGGCATCGACGTCCTCGCCGAAACCGGCCTCGCCGATGGCCAGGATCACGCGCGGCGCCACGGCCGACCGCACCGCGGCGACGTGCCCGGTGAACTCCTTCTGGCAGATCATCGCGACCACGCCCGCCGTCTGCGCGAGGCCGGCGACCTCGTCGGGCGTCTGGCGGAAATTGGTGGGCACGTAGACGGCGCCGATGCGAAAGCAGGCGAACATCGCTTCCAGCATCTGGTTGCAGTTGCGCGCCTGCACCAGCACCCGGTCGCCCTTGGCCAGGCCGAGTGCCGTGAGGCCGGCTGCCATCGCCGCGATGCGCGATTCCAGTTCCGCCCAGCTCCACTGCCGCTCGCCCCAGATCAGCGCCGGTTCCGCCCCGTGCCGGCGCGCCGCAGCGCGGGGCATGTGCGCGAGGTTCATCACCCGTTTCGAGACCGGCACGACACCGCCGCGCGGGACGTTCATCACAGAAGCCCCGTCGAGATCCATGGCAGGAACGCGATCAGCAGCGTGCCGACCAGGAGGGTGAGGATATAGGGTGCCATCGCGCGCATCCCCTTGTCGGGATCGACCCGGCCGATGGCGCAGGCGGTATAGTAACCGACGCCGAACGGCGGCGCGAACAGCCCGATCCCCATCGAGAGGATGACGACCATCGCGTAGTGCACCTCGTTGATGCCAACCTCGCGCGCGATCGGAAACAGCAGCGGCCCGAACAGCACCATGGCCGGAATTCCTTCGAGCACCGAGCCCAGCACGATGAACGTCACGATCGAGGCGGCGAGGAAGGTGACGTGCCCGCCCGGCAGCCCGCGCATCGCCGCCGCGAGTGACTGCGAGAAACCCGACTGCGTGAGGCCCCAGGCCATGCCCGTCGCGGTGCCGATGATCATCAGGATGGCGCCGGAGAGCGACGCCGTCTCGACCAGCATCGGCACCAGGCGCCGCCAGTCGAAACACCGGTACAGCAACAGGCCCACCAGCGTTGCATAGGCGATCCCGACGGTCGAGACCTCGGTCGCGGTCGCGATCCCGTCCATCACCGTAAAGCGGATCAGGAACGGCAGCACCAGCGCGGGAAGCGCGACGACGAAGGACCGCAGCACCTGCGCGCGTGGCGTGCGCGGCAACGGCGTATCGCCGCGGCGACGATACCAGACGACGACACAGAGCAGGACCGCGACCACCAGCCCCGGCAGCAGCCCGCCATTGAAAAGCGCCGCAATCGAAACGCCGGTCACCGAGCCGATGGTGATCAGCACGAGGCTTGGCGGCACTGTCTCCGTCTGCGCCCCGGTCGCCGCGAGGAGCGCAACCAGATCGCCAGCATCGGCGCCACGGGCGCGCATCTCGGGAAACAGCACCGGAGCGATCGCCGCCATGTCCGCGGCCTTGGAGCCGGAGATGCCGGAGACGAGATACATGCCGGCCACCAGCACGTAATGCATGCCGCCGCGCACATGCCCGAGCAGGCCGGCGAGGAACGTCACCATGGCGCGTGCCATGCCGGTCATCTCGATCAGCAACCCGAGGAAGACGAACAGCGGCACCGCCAGCAGAATGAGGCTCGACATCCCCTCGTCCATGCGCCCGACCAGGATCGCGAGCGGCGTGTCGGCGGCAAGGGCCAGATAAGAAAAGGCGGCGAGCCCGAAAGCGAAGGCAATCGGCACGCCGGCGAAAACCAGCGCCGCGACGACACCGACGAAAAAGATCAGCAGGTTGAAATTGCCAAGGCCGGGAAAAACCGGGCCGGCGAGCGCGAAGGCGGCGGCGACCGCCACGGCGCCCAGCACCGCGATCCGGCCCGCGCGCCCGCAACGCAGCAGCCGCAGCAGCGCCACCAGCAGCATGCAGAGCGTCCCCGCGGGTAGCGCCGAGGCTCGCCAGGCATCCGAGATCTGCATCGCCGGCGTGGTGATGGCGGCCTGCTCGCTCGCGTAGTCCACGGTGGGGCCGAGCAGCAGTGCGAGGAACAGCACCGACGCCGCCAGCGCCATCGCATCGAGCAGCGGGCGCCGTCCCGATCCCGCGCGCGACACCAGCGCGGTCATGCGCATGTGCTCGGCGCGACGCAGCGCGATCGCCGCCCCGAGCATCGCCAGCCAGAGGAACAGCATCGACGCCAGCTCGTCCGACCAGACGAACGGCCGGTTGAACACGTAGCGCGCGATGACGCCCGCCAGCAGCAGCAGGATCTCGGCCAGCACCAGCCCCGCCGCCGCCAGCTCCAGGCCCCTGCCGAGGATGGTATCGGCAGCACCGAGCGGATCGCGCCGCGGCACCGCCGACACGCTCATGGCATCGCCTTTCCCACCCGCGGCGTCAGCCGAGGCTGCCGACGGATTTCTCGAGCAGCTTCCACGCCGCGTCGCCGTACTTCTTGTGCCACTCGGCGTAGAAGCCGGCGGAACGCAGCTTGTTGCGGAACGGCGCGGCGTCCACCGTGTTGAACACCATGCCCTTGGCAGCGAGGTCGGATTGCAGTCCGGCGTTGAGCTTCTCCACGTCGCCGCGTTCCAGCAGCGCCGCCTCATCGACGTGCTTGGTGAAAACCGCCTGCATCTCTTTCGGCAGCTTCTTCCAGGCCGCGCCGTTGGCGAGGAACCAGAAGCCATCCCACATGTGGTTGGTGAGCGCGCAGTATTTCTGCACCTCGTAGAGCTTCGCCACCGAGATGATGGCGAGCGGGTTCTCCTGCCCGTCGACCAGATGGGTCTGCAGCGCGGAATAGACCTCGGCGAAGTTGATCGACGTGGGCGCCGCGCCGAGTGCCTTGAACATCGAGGTCCAGAGCGGCGAGGGAGGCACGCGGATCTTGAAGCCGACCAGGTCCTGCGGCGTCTTGATCGGCTTGGTCGCCGACGTGGTCTGGCGGAAGCCGTTATCCCAGATCTTGTCCATCGCCACGAGGCCGGACTTGGCGATCTCGCCGCGGATATAGGCGCCGAGCGGCCCATCCATCGACTTCCACACCGTGGCGTAGTCGGGGAAGGCGAAGCCGATGCCGTTGATCGACGCGGCCGGAACCAGGGTGGAGAGGATGAGCCCCGAAAGGGTGAAGAACTGGATGCCGCCGGCGCGCAGCTGGCTCAGCATGTCGGTGTCGCCGCCGAGCTGGTTGTTGGGGAAAATCTTGATCTGCAATGCGCCGTTGGTGTCCTTCGCCACCGCCTCGGCCATCGCCTTGGCGCGGATGTTGAGCGGATGCGTCAGCGGCACGTTGTTGGCGAATTTGTAGGTGAACTTGGTCTGGGCGCGGGCGACGGCGGGCGCGGCGAGCGCCGCGGTGCCAAGCACGAGCGCGCCGCGCCTGGTCATCGGGCGACGGGCGGGAATCACGATGTTCTCCACTGGGCTTCCTCCTTGTGAATCGCGGCTGCGAGCCGGTTGCTTGGGTTCGCGGCACCTAAGAAGGGCAGCGCGCCGCTGTCAACGCCGCCCGGCCCGCGCGGCAGGCCCCGCGCCCCGCGCCGCGGCCCACGCCGGCGCCTGCCGGACTTCTTCGCGCCGCCCGCGCC
>JAJXSZ010000034.1 GCA_021784255.1 Pseudomonadota bacterium
TATGCCCAGACCAATAACCTCAACGGGCTCGATGCCGGCAGCGTGGACAGCATCGCCGCCAGTGCCCGCGACGCGCTGGCCCAGGTCGCCAATCTGCTCGACAGCAAGGATGGCAATACCTACGTGTTCGCCGGTCAGGATTCGACCAATCCGCCGGTGCCGAACCCCGACAGTATCGGGAGTTCGGGTTTCGCGACCGCCATCGCGACCGCGCTCGCCGGCCTCGGCAGCAACGGTGCCGCGGCGACGATTGCCTCGACGCTCGCCACCGCCACGTCCAACAGCGCCGGCACCAGCCCGTTCTCGGCGGCCCTCAACGCCGCGGCGTCCTCCGGGACCGATCTGCGCACGCTCACCGAGACCGGCACCGCCACCTACGTGCCCTGCGGTATCGTCGCCAACGCCAACGCCGACATCGCCTCCACCGGCGCCTCGACCACAGGCTCCTACACGCGCGACGTCTTGCGCGCGCTGGCGACGCTCGGGTCGCTGTCGAGTTCGCAGCTCGCCGATTCCGGCTTCTCGACGCTGGTGGGCGATGTGCGCACCAGCCTTGGCGACGCGATCACGGCGTTGAACCAGGATGCCGGCGTGATGGGCGACCGCCAGACGGCGATGCAGGCGACCTCGACGCAGCTCTCGGATGCCGCGACGGCGCTGCAGACCCAGCTTGCCGCCGCCGAGGACGTGGATGCGGCGGCAACCATGACCAAGCTCTCGACGGTGCAGACCCAGTTGCAGGCGAGTTACCAGATGATCGCCGCGCAGCAGGGGCTGTCGCTGGTGAAATACCTGCCGCTGGGAGGCTAAAGGCCGGGGCTTCCCAAGGGGGCGCGGGACGGCTATAGGCCGGCCCCTGCCGGTTCGGCGGGCGCATAGCTCAGTTGGTAGAGCAGCTGACTCTTAATCAGCGGGTCCAAGGTTCGAGTCCTTGTGCGCCCACCACATTTTCAATGAGTTATGCGTATTTGGCCCGGCGGGCCTCGCACCATATGCCCCGCCCGTGCTTCGCAGCTCCCCGGTCAGGGTGCCCTCGGGTGACGCAATCACATTTCCGTGAGCGGCCGGCCAACCGATGGTCCAAGCCCCTTCGTTGCCGACGCCGGCGCTGGTGGATCGGCTCCCGATGGTTTCCGACCGGCGGCAAAAATGCCCGAACGCGGCCCCGCCCGGGGATTTCCAGGATAATGGCGGCCCGCCCGGCTGGCGCGCCCGCCAGGCTGTTCCGCAACCCGAGGCGCCTCGCCGCGTCGTCAACGTCCCCCGTCGGCGCCCCCTAAGCCTCGTGGCGATGGTCGGCTGGTTTGTCATTTATCCGTTCGTCGCGCTCGTCGTCTTCTATGGCGGTGGCATTTCGCTGATGGCAACCACCGGCATGAACGTGTGGAGCGTGCTGGTGATCATGCTCGCCGTGATCGCTTACCCGCCGCTCAATTGCCTGTTCTCGCGCCGATAAGCGGCAGAGCGTCGCCAACTCCGCATCCGACACGAACCGCCAAGGCGCCAGGGAAACGGAATCGATCGACGGCGCGCATCCGCCGAGACAGGCACGGCGCGTTGTGGGGCGTCGTTCCGGGTGCTGGAGCGGCCATCCCCGTGCCTTGTCGGGTCGGGCGTGCCCCAGGGCGGCGTGCCCCAGGGCGGCGTGCCCCAGGGCGGCGTGCCCCAGGGCGGCGTGCCCCAGGGCGGCGCGTCCATGAGCGCGCGCCCATCGGGCGCGTTCGTGGGTTAGATGTTCATATCGGCGAAGCTACGTCCCGCTTCGGCCATCTCGCGCAGCAGTGGCGCCGGCTCCCACCCAGTTCCGCTCGCCGCGGCCATTGCCTCCACGTCGGCCAGCACCGTCTTGATGCCCTTGACGTCCGCCTCGTGCATCGGCCCACCGCGCCAGGCCGGATAGCCATAGCCGTTGACCAGCACGAGATCGATGTCGGAGGGCCGTTGCGCGATGCCCTCGGCGAGAATTTTCGCCGCCTCGTTGACCATCGCCGCGTGCACGCGCGCCGCGATCTCCTCGGCCCCAACCTCGCGCCGCGTGATCTGCTTCTCGCGCGAGGCGCGCAGCACCAGCTGTGTGACCGCCGGGTCCACATGCCGGCCCTCGGCATCGTGGCGATAATAGCCGGCGCCGGTCTTCTGCCCGAAACGGCCCATCTCGCAGATCCAGTCCGCGATTGCCACGTAGCGCACTCGAGGGTCGCGCGTCGCCGCCGCGCGCCTGCGCCCGGCCCAGCCGATATCGAGCCCGGCGAGGTCGGCGACGGCATAGGGGCCCATGGCGAATCCATAGGCTTCGAGTGCTGCGTCCACCTGTTCCGGCATCGCACCGTCCTCGAGCAGGTAGTCGCATTGCGTGCGCCAGCGGCTCAGGATGCGGTTGCCGATGAACCCGTCGCAGATGCCGCTGACGACCGGCAGCTTGTGCAGCCGCTTCGCCAGCGTGATCGCGGTCGCCACCACCTCTCCCGCGGTACGGGGCGTCCGCACGACCTCGATGAGTCGCATCACATGCGCGGGGCTGAAGAAATGCATCCCCAGGACGCGTTCCGGTGCATCAACGACATCGGCGAGCAGATCGACATCGAGCCGCGAGGTGTTGGAGGCGAGGATGGTGTCGCGCCGTGTCACCGCGGAGAGCCGGCGGAACAAGGTTTCCTTCGCTCCCAGCTCCTCGATGATGGCCTCGACCACCAGGTCGGCGTCGGCGAGCATCAGCAGATCGGCGCAGAAGGTGATGCGACCCAGGCGCTCCGCGCGTGCCGCGGCGGTGAGCCGCCCACCCTTCACCTGGCGTTCCAGCACCGCGCGCACCCGCGCCTCGGCGGCGGTGGCGGCGGCCCCGTCCGCCTCCACCAGCACCACCGGCAAGCCGGCACTGGCGAGCGCGATGGCGATGCCCGAGCCCATCGTCCCGCCGCCCACCACTCCGGTGCGTGCGACCGGCCAGGGCGAGGGGATGCGCTTGCCCACTGGCGGAATCCGCGCGGCGAGGCGTTCGGCGTGGAACAGGTGGCGCAGCGCCCGGCTCTGCGGCGCGCGGCGCAGGCGCTGGCTTTCAGCCCGTTCCCTGGCGCAGGCTTCGGCGAACGGCAGGTCGAGCGCCCAGCGTACGGCCTCGGCCGCTGCGACCGGTGCCTCGGCGCCCCGCGCGCGCTTGCGCACGGCGGCAACGGCGGCGTCGAAGGCGGCGCGGTCTCCGGCTGGGACGGCCTGCGCGCCGGTGCGTGGCCAGGTGCCCGCGGCGGCCAATGCCCGCGCGCGCACCATCGCCGCGGCGCGGATATCGGTTGCGATTTCGTCCACGAGCCCCAGCTTCAGCGCCTCGTCAGCGGCCACCTGCCGGCCGGTGGTGGCGAGGTCGAGCGCCGCCATCGCGCCGGCGAGCCGCGGCACCCGCTGTGTACCGCCGGCGCCGGGGATCAGCCCGATCCGCACCTCGGGCAACCCCACGCGCGCGTCCGGCGCCATCACGCGGCCATGGCAGGCCAGCGCGAGTTCGAAGCCCGCCCCCAGGGCCGTGCCGTGCAGCGCCGCGACCACCGGTTTTGTTGCGTTTTCGATTTGATCGAAGACGCTGCCGGCGGTCATCTCCGGCGGCGGTGGCGCGGCGTCGAACTCGCGTATATCGGCGCCGGCAATGAAGGTTCGCCCGGCGCCGGTGATCACCACGGCGTTGACGCCCGCATCCTCGAGCGCCGAGGTGAGGGCGAGGCGCAGGGCCTGGCGCATGGCGGCGGAGAGGGCGTTGACCGGCGGGTTGTCGAAGACCAGCAGCGCCACGTCGCCGTGGCGTTCGGTGTAGACCGTCCCCGTCCCCGCGTTGGCGGTGTCAGAGTTCATGGCCGCGCCTCCGTTGCTGCGCGCCAGTCTGCGCGGCCGTGCTGCCAGGGGGAAGAGGGAAGCGGGACGCGGGCAGGGGCCGCGCGGGGATGGCGATCAGAAGCCGAACATGTGGTCGAGCGAGAATCGCCCGTCCGCGGTCATCAGCCCATGATAGCCGAACAGCCGGCAGGTCGCGTCGCGCACCAGCACGTAGCCGCGCGGGCCCGCGGCCTCGATCTGCGCGTCGCTGAACACGTCCTCGGCCACGACCAGCGCGGAGCCGGAGCAGGGGATCGCGAGCGGCGTTTCCGCGACCACGGCGCCGCTGCCCGCCGTCAGCTGCAGCCTGGTCTGCGAGGTCGGGTGCCACGGTGCCGAGGCCGGGTAGATCAGCAGCGCGAAGCTCTTCGCCCGCGCCTTGCCCAGCGGCATGCCGAGCTTGAGGAACAGGCGCGTGGACAAGCCTGGCGGCGGGCCGGAATAGCTCTGCGGCTCGTCGCGCCAGGTCATCAGCGTGTTGAACACGTGCGCGCCGAAGCTGCTTTCGGCGGCGTGCGGACCGTCGCGGGCTTCGGCGCGCACCAGCGCATGCAGCCAGCCATCCGCCGCACCGCCGATGTCGCGCGCGTAGAGCAGTTCCGCATGGCCGCCCTCCGCCAACGCGTCGCCGGGCAGGATCGCATCGAGATCCAGCGCGACGTCGTGGTTGCGCGGCAGCACGCCAAGCACGCGCGAGGCGGCGAGGCTGCCATCGGCGGCGAAGACATCGAGCCGCAGCGGTAGCGCGGCCTGCGTCGTCGCCATCGGTGTCGGCTGGATCAGGGTGCGGAAGCGACCGCGTGGCAGCACCGGCAGCGGCAGCAGGAAGCCGCGCCCGAGTGCGGCCGGCAGGGCGAGGATCGCCGGGTCGGGGCGCAGATCGGCGCGCTCGACATTGGGATGCGCGATGCGCCTGCGTCCGGCGCGCATCACCTCGTAGCGCGGCCGTACCACGTGGCGTCCCGCGCGCATCTCGATCTGGGCCGGCCAGGCGAGGCCCGGCAGCAGCGTGCCCATGTCCACCGCAACCGAAGCGAAGCCGGCAACCTCGTGCGGATAGGCCACCGGCGATTCGGCGCCCATGCGGTCGAAGCTGACGGCGCCCGCCGGGATCGATGTCGCGTGGCTGTTCTGCAACCACAGGACGACGCGCTCCTCCGTGTCCGGGGCTGGGATGCCGGCATAGCGGTCGGCTGGCCAGGCATTGGCGTCGTGGGTGCACGACAGGCTCGCCCCGCCGGCGGCGCCGTAGGTGTCGAGCGCGTATTTCACCACGTCGTGGCCGGCCGCGCCGACGACGTGCAGGAAGAGCTGCCCGGTGAACGGCCCGAGGCCGAAGCGCGCGCGCACCGCGGCGCTGTCGACGGCAAAACCCGCGGGCGGCACCGCCTCTTCCCAGGTCGCGAGCACGCGGCCGTCGGCATCGAACAGGCGCAGCCACAGCCGCGCGGCTCTCGCCCCGTAGCCAGCCCAGTAATTGGCCGAGACGAGGCGCGTCGAGAGCCCGTCCGCGTCCCGGAAGAAGGCGAAATTGGTCGCGAAGTTGAGGCGGTCGAGGTAGCGCGGCGCGCTCAGCATCGCGCCGGGAAGTTTCACCGCGTCCAGCGTCTCGATCCGCGCCCTCGGCAGCCGCTTGCGCAACTGCTCCGCCAGCCGCCCGGCATCGAAGCTCGCGATCAGGATATCCTCGGCACCCTGCGCGGCGAGTTCGCTGAGCGCTGCCGCCGTGTGCCCGGCGACGGTCTCGCCGACGCGGCCAACATCCTGGACATGTACGGAAGCGATCGGGAACGGGCGCGGCGCCAGGGCCAGCAGCGCGGGCGCATATCCCTCGGGGTCGACCAGCGCGAGCGGGCGCCCGGCGAGCCGGTCGGCGAGCGCCGCGAGCGCCTCGGCGGCCAGCGGATGCGCCAGCGCCTTGTAGAGCACGTTGCCGCCGCCGCGCGCGTCGAAGGTCGCGATATCGAGCACCGTCCGCTCCCGTCCTACCAGCCGAAACGTTGCCGCATCGCGGCCGCCGCCGCAGCGGTATCGTCCAGCGGCTCGACCGGCCAGATTTCCAGCCGGCCGCGATAGGGTCGCACCCGGCCCGCGTCGATCAATCCCCGGGTGAACTCGCGGATCCGCCGCGATTTCCCCGGCAGGCCGATCGTCAGCACCGGCACCGGCGTAGCCACGGCCTCGGAGACCATGGAGACGCTGTCCTCCGTCACCAGGATCGCGTCGGCAGAAGCCAGCATGCCGACATAGGGGTTTTCTCCCTTCATGTCCCAGATATAGGCGCCTTCCGGCCCCAGCACCCGCTCAAACACCGCGCGCACGTCGGGCGCGGTGCGGCGCGAGGGGGTCAGTGCCAGCCCCACCTTGTCCTCGCGCATCATCGTTCGCAGCTCCGCGGCGATCGCTTCGGCGACCGGCGCGTCGAGCCGGAACCGCCCGTTGGAGCCCCCCACCAGCACGCTGACCAGCGGCCGCGGCAGCTGCGCCAGGCGCGGCATCCAGGCGGCGCGCGCCGCGGCAAATCGCGGCGTCATGCCGTGCAGCGCGGTGCGGGCGACGAAAACGTTGGGCCCGGAGAGCCGGTCATGCGGCGCCGTGATGATGAAATCGAACCGGCGCGGGTCCATGCGTGGATGCTGGATGATCACGCGGCGCGCCTTGCCACGCAGCGCGGCGAGGATCGCCGCCGCCTTGCCGCCGCCGCCGATCAGGAGCTCGGGGTACGGTGGCACGAGCCCGGCCACGCGCGCCGGTGCCGGCCATAGTCGCGGCGCCAGCACCGACCACGGAAAGCGCGGCGTGAACAGCCGTTCCTCGGCCGCGATCCCGGCGACCTCGGCGAGCCCTCGGGCCTGGCTGCGCAGGCCGCCGAGATCCTCGCACACCAGCCAGCACGAACTTGGGTTCATGTCCCGGCTGATGCCGGGGGGGGCGAGATGCGTCAAGGCATGCGCAGGCCGCGCCTCGATGGGCCGGACATCCGCGCCAATAGCCGGCCACGCGGCGGGCGGGCCGAATAGCGCCGGCGGTTGACGCGGGGCCCGCCCTCGTTGCCGCCCGCCTTCGTGGTGCGGCGCCGTGCCGGCAGCGTCGTCCTGTCGCGCATCCGGCCAGCCGGCGTTGCAAGCGGCCCGGCAGGCTGCTTTGCTTCGCAATTGAAGGATTCGCCGATTGACCGTCACCACCCCTCTGCACGCCACGCCAGCCCGGGATGAGCCTCTGCCTGCCGGAGCGGCCGATGCTGTATGACCTCTACCAGACCCAGGCCCTCTGGCTCGCGCCGTCGCGGCGTTTCGCCCGCTCGGCGGCGCGGCTGCTGGATGGCTTCGGCAAGGCGCCCGCTTCGGTCGGGTTACGCCGCGCCGCCGCCTGGTGCGAGACGTTCGGCCACGCCACCACCACGCATGAGCGGCCGGCCTTCGGCATCGACGAGGTCCCGGTGGGCGGCCGCCCGCACCGCGTCGTCGAGGAGGTGACGGCGGCGACGCCGTTCGCCCGCCTGCTGCATTTCCGCAAGCCCGAACTCACCGGACCGGCGCAACCGCCGGTGCTGATCGTGGCGCCGATGTCGGGGCATTTCGCGACGCTGCTGCGCGGCACCGTGCGCACCATGCTTGCCGAACACGACGTCTGGATCACCGACTGGATCAACGCACGCGATATCCCGCTTGCCGCCGGGCGCTTCGAGCTCGAGGACTTCACCGATCACGTCATCCGCTTCCTGGCCCTGTTGGGGCCGGGCGTGCACGTGCTCGCGGTCTGCCAGCCGGCGCCCGCGGTGCTTGCCGCTGCCGCGCTGATGGCCGAGGACGGGCACCCGGCAACGCCGCGCAGCATGACGCTGATGGCCGGCCCGATCGACACCCGCAGCAACCCGACGCGCGTGAACGCGCTTGCGCAGAGCCGCCCGATCGACTGGTTCGAGCGCAAGATGATCGCCGCGGTGCCGTGGCCGCATGCCGGCGTCGGCCGGCGCGTCTACCCCGGCTTCGTGCAGCTCGGCGCCTTCATGTCGATGAACCTGGACCGCCACGTGACGGCGCAGATGGCGCAGTTCCGTGCCCTGGTGCGCGGCGACCGCGACAATGCGGCAGCGCATCGGCGGTTCTATGACGAATATCTCGCCGTGATGGATCTGCCCGGCGAGTTCTACCTCGGCACGGTCCGTTCCGTGTTCCAGGAGCACGACCTGGCGCTGGGGACGATGACGCATCGCGGCCGTCGCGTCGATCCGGCGGCGATCCGCCAGACCTGGCTGCTGACCGTCGAGGGCGAGCTCGACGATATCTGCTCGATCGGCCAGACCCTTGCCGCGCAGGCGCTGTGCCGGCGCCTGCCGATGGCCCGCAAGCGCCATCACCGGCAGACCGGCGTCGGACATTACGGCGTGTTCAACGGCCGCCGCTGGTCGCGCGAGATCTATCCGCTGGTGCGCGAGGTTATCGGGTTGGCCGCGACGACCCGCTGAGCGCTGCTCGGCCTGCCGGCGCAACACGGGGTTGCGGTGAGGCGCGTTTGTGGGCCAGACAGATGCGTGCCCCGTTTCGCGCATCAGCTCTGGCGCCTGCTGCCGCGCGGCCCGCGCCGGCGAGCCGCCCAGGCGGTTGCCGCGACGCTGGCGCCGCGCCTCGTGCCGCAGCCGCTGCCGCCGGCGACCGGCATCATCGTCGCCGGGCATATGCGTCAGGCAACCGGCCTCGCCGAGGCGGCGCGCGTGATGCGCGCGGCGATCTCGCGGCTCGACCTGCCGGTCTGGTCGGTGGATCTGGACAATCCGGTGCTGCCGCACGCGCTGCCGCCGGCGGCACCGCTGCTGATCCACGCCAACCCGCCGATGCTGCCGCTTGCCCTGCGGGCATTGCCGCCGGGGGTGCTCGGCCAGCGCCTGGTCATCGGCTACTGGGCCTGGGAGCTGACCAAGCCCTCGCCCTTGTGGCGTCGCGGCGCAGCTTTCGTGCACGGCGCGTGGACCGCATCGGAATTCGCTGCCGAGGGCCTCGCTTCGCTGGGTGTGCCGGTGCGCGCCGTGCCGTTGCCGCTGGCGATGGTCCCGCCGCGTCCGTCGGCCCTGCGGCGTGCCGATTTCGGCCTGCCCGCGGACGCTGTCGTGACGCTGGTCTCGCTCAGCCTGGCCTCCTCGCAGGCACGCAAGAACCCCGAGGCGGCAATCGCCGCTCATCGCGAGGCGTTCGGCGCGCGGACGGACCGTATCCTGGTTCTCAAAGTTACGAACCCCGACCATTTTCGCCAGGACATGGCCGCCCTCATGGCGAAGGCCGACGCGCCGAACATCCGCATCCTGACAGAGAGGTTGTCGGCACCCGACTCGCACGCGCTGACCCGCGCCTGCGATATCGTCATCTCGCTCCACCGCAGCGAGGGGTTCGGCCTGGTGCCGGCGGAGGCGATGCTGCTCGGCAAGCCGGTCATCGCCACCGGCTGGTCCGGCAACCTCGAGTTCATGGACGCCGGCAGCGCGGCGCTGGTGGGCTACCGGCTGGTTCCGGCGACCGACCCGCACGGCGTGTACGAGGCGCCGGGAGCGGTTTGGGCCGAGGCGGATGTGCGCGAGGCGGCAGCGCATCTGCGTCGCCTTGCCGACGACCCCGCCGCGCGTGCCGAGCTGGCGGCGCGCGGCCAGGCGCGCGCCGTTGCCGCCCTCGGCCCGGCGAAGCTCCGCGCGGCGCTGGCGCAGATCGGGCTGGTGCCCGCGATGGCGCGACCACGGTCGTCCACCGCTGGCCCGGCGGCGACCGGAGGGGCGTGACGATCCTGGCCCGGCAACGGGCGGTGCGGTGCCGCCCCGGATCGGGACCGAGGCAGGCTGTGACGGGGTTGCCGCCTCGTCGGCACGGCTCGGGCGTCGCGGCCCGCCGGGCTCACGCGGATCGCGCGCGGCGCAGCAGACGGCGCCCCTCATGCGCCTGCCAGACGATGAGGCCGGGCAGCCCGACCAGCAGCTCGCGCACCCGCTTGATCATCGAGACGGCGATCGCGGCGTCCGGCGGAATGCCGACGAGCTGCCCGACGACGACGAACCCGGCTTCCTGAACGCCGAGCGCGCCAGGCACGGCGAACCCGACTGCGCGCGCCACCATGCCGAGGGTTTCGAGGATGAAGGCAGACCGCCAGGAGGCATCGGCGCCCATGGCCAGCAGCGCCACCCAGGTCTCCACCGTGCCGAGCAGCCAGGCGAGCAGATGCCAGACGCCGGTGCCCAGCAGCGGGCCGGGGTTGGCGTGGAGTTCGGCCAGCGCATCGTGCAGGCCCGGCAGGCCGAAGCGCTCGGCGAGGCGGAACAGGCCGAGGCGCTGGGCGGCGAAAAAGCCGCCAAGGCCGAGCAGCAGGGTCGCGAAGCCCCAGATCAGCGCCGTCGATTGCCCGGCGCCGAGCAGGGCCAGAGCGACAAGGACCGGCGGCGCCATGGCGAGCGACTCCATCATCACATCGAGCGTCGTCGCCGCGGTCGCGTGGGTCAGCGTCATGCCGGACTGCGCCAGCATCCGGACGGTGGCGATGCCGCCGCCGATCTGGGCGACCGGCAGCATGGAGTTGATCGCCTCGCGCAGCCAGCGCAGCAACGCCACGCGCGCCTGTCCCGGCGCTGCCTTGCCCAGCTGGAGCCGCCAGGCACGGCCCGACATCGCCAGTTGCACCGCATGCACCGCGACGGCCACCGGGATCGCCCAGGCGGCGCGCCAGACGGCGGCGCTGATCGGGCGCACCCCGACCCAGCCGACGAGCACGGTCACACCGGCGGCCGCCACCGCCACCAGGAAAAGGCGCCACTTCATGCCGGCGGTTTGCGCAGCCAAGCTACGTCGCGTCAACCACCTGGCCCCCTGAGCTGCACCGCCCGGTTGACCGGCACGCGCGGCTCGGCAACACAACGCCATGGCCGTTTTGACCCTGCACAACACGCTGACCCGGCGCCGCGAGATCTTCGTGCCGCTCGATCCCCAGCATGTCCGGGTCTATGTCTGTGGCCCGACGGTCTACGACCTGGCGCATATCGGCAATGCGCGCCCGGCGGTCGTGTTCGACCTGCTGGCCCGGCTCCTGCGACGGATCTACCCGCGCGTGACCTACGTGCGCAACATCACCGACGTGGACGACAAGATCAACGCGCGCGCCGCTGCCAGCGGTGAGCCGATCGCCTCGATCACCGCCCGCACCACCGCCGACTACCACGCCGATATCGCTGCCCTCGGCGTCCTGCCGCCTGACGTCGAGCCGCGGGCGACCAGCCACATCACCGACATCATCGCCATCACCGAGCGCCTGATCGCCTCCGGCCACGCCTACGCGGCGGAGGGACACGTGCTGTTCTCCGTGCCGAGCTATCCGGCATACGGGAGGTTCTCCGGCCGCTCGCCCGACGAACTTCTGGCCGGCGCGCGCGTGGACGTGGCGCCCTACAAGCGCGATCCTGCTGATTTCGTGCTGTGGAAGCCCTCGCCGCCGGATCTGCCCGGCTGGGATTCGCCCTGGGGCCGCGGCCGTCCGGGCTGGCACATCGAGTGCTCGGCGATGAGCTGGAAGCATCTCGGCGAGAGCTTCGACATCCATGGCGGCGGGACCGATCTCATCTTCCCGCACCACGAAAACGAGCGGGCGCAGTCGCTCTGCGCCTTCCCCGGCAGCCGCTTCGCCCGCTTCTGGGTGCACAACGAAATGCTGAACGTCGGTGGCGCGAAGATGTCGAAGTCGCTCGGCAATTTCTTCACCATCCGCGACGTGCTGGCAAAGGCGCCGGCCGAGGCGATCCGCATGGCGCTGTTGCGCGCCCATTACCGCTCGATCCTCGACTATTCGCCGGCCGCGGTCGCCGCCTGCCGCGCCGATCTCGACCGCTTCTACCGCGCGCTCGAGCGGACGCCTGCACCGGCCGACGCGGTGCCGGCGAGCGTGATGGACGCGCTTTGCGACGACCTCAACACGCCGGCCGCCTTCGCCGCCATGCATGCCTTGGCCGATCGCGCCATGGGCGGCGACGCGGCGGCCTCGGGCGGGCTGCTTGCGGCCGGCAGGCTGCTCGGCCTGCTCGGCAGCACGCCCGCCGCATGGTTCCGCGGTGGAGAGGACACCGGCTGGATCGACGCTGCGATCGCCGAACGCCTCGCCGCGCGCAAGGCGCGCGACTTCGCGCGCGCTGATGCGATCCGCGCCGACCTCCTGGCCAGGGGCGTGCTGCTGGAGGACGGCCCCGGCGGCACGACCTGGCGCCGGGCGTGAGGGGCATCTCGCATGACGAGTGGCGGGCATGAGGCGGCGAACGGCATGACCGGGCGCGATGGCGGCGCGGCGCTGGAGCCGATCCCCGGCAGCCCGGTTGTCATCCTCGTCCGCCCCCAGCTTGCCGACAACATCGGCGCTGCCGCGCGCGCCATGGCCAATGGCGGATTGTTTCACCTTCGTCTCGTTGCTCCGCGCGACGGCTGGCCGCAGGAGCGGGCCTGGCGCACCGCCTCGGGCGCGGATCGCATCCTCGATGCCGCGACGGTCTTTGCCGATGTCGCCGCGGCGACAGCGGACCTGCACCGCGTCTTTGCCACCTGTCCGCGGCCACGCCATATCGTCAAACCGGTGCTCACGGCGCGCGGTGCGGCCGCCGAGCTGCGCGCCGTGGCGGCGCGGGGCCTGCGCGCCGGCGTGTTGTTCGGGCCGGAGCGTGCCGGGCTCGACAACGACGACATGGCCGCCGCCGACACCCTGGTCCGCTACCCGCTGAACCCGGGCTTCATGTCGCTCAACCTGGCGCAGGCGGTGCTGGTCGTCGCCTACGAATGGTGGCTGGCTGACGACCAGACGCCGCCGCGTGCGCTGATGACCAACGAGACGCGGGTCGCGCGCAAGGTCGAAGTCGACAATTTCCTGGAGCATCTGGTCCGCGAACTCGATGCCTCGGGCTTCCTGCGCAACAAGGCGAAGCGGGCGGGGATGGTGCGCAACATCCGCCATTTCTTCGAGCGCGGCGAGGTGACGGAGCAGGAGCTGCGCACGCTGCACGGCGTCGTGACCGAGCTCGCGCACGGGCGTGGGAAATAATCGGGCGCCACGCGACGAGTGTTCCGCGGGCGTGGCGGGCTCGTCTTCCGCCGCCCCGGGTGCGGGCGCCGCTCGCCGCCGGGCGATGACCGCGCGCCGCCTTCCCGCCGGCCGGTGGTGACGTGGAGGCGCGGGCAGGGCAAGCTGGCGCCGCGGCAAGGGAGAATGGCGATGGGTTCACGGCAGGGCGCGATGGCGCGCAGTCTCGGCGCGTTCGACTCGGGAGCATTTCGCGCGCGGCTCGCGGAATTGGTGGCGATCGCGTCGACCTCGCAGGACCCCGGGCATGAGGCGGATGTGCGCCACTACCTGGAATCGGGCATGCGCCCGTGGCTGGAGCGCATGGGCTTCAGCGTCGCCGTGCACGACAACCCGGAGCCGGGCTTCGGCCCGATCCTGGCCGCCGAGCGGCTGGAGCCGGGCGCCACGCGCACCGTGCTGACCTATGGTCACGGCGATACGGTCCGCGGCCTTGCCGAGCAGTGGGAGCCGGGGCTCGATCCCTGGGTGCTGACCGAGCGCGACGGGCGCTGGTATGGCCGCGGCTCCGCCGACAACAAGGGCCAGCACGCACTGAACCTCACCGCGCTCGAGCACGTGCTCGCGGAACGCGGCGGCAGGCTCGGCTTCAATCTCAAGCTGGTGCTGGAGACCAGCGAGGAAACCGGATCGAAGGGCCTGCGCGCCTTCGTGGCCGGTCACGCGCAGGAACTTGCCGCGGATGTGCTCATCGCCTCGGACGGCCCGCGCGTGCGGCCCGACACACCCACCGTCACTTCCGGCACGCGCGGCACATTTCATTTCGATCTGGTGTTGAAAATACGACCCGGCGGCGTGCATTCGGGGAATTGGGGTGGCATGACGACGGACCCCGCGATCGTGCTCGCGCATGCCCTGTCCTCGATCGCGGACCGGTACGGGCGCATCCTGGTCAAAGCCTGGCTGCCGCGCGGCGGCTTGCCCAACTCGGTGCGCGCCGCGCTGGCGGGACTCGAGTTGCAGAGCGAGGAATCGGCGACCATCGACCCCGAATGGGGCGAGCCGGGGTTGAGCGCGGCCGAGAAGGTCTTTGGCTGGACCAGCTTCATCGTCCTCGCGATGCTGTCGGGCCGGCCGGAGAATCCGGTCAACGCCGTGGCCCCGGACGCGCGGGCGCATTGCCAGATCCGCTACACGGTCGATGCCGATCCGGCACGGTTCGAATCGGCCCTGCGCGCGCATCTCGACGCCGCGGGCTTTCCGGAAATCAGGATCGAGCGCGCCGGCATCCGCATGCCGGCGAGCCGGACGGACCCGGACCACCCCTGGGTGCGCTGGACGGCAGCGAGCATGGAACGCAGCCTTGGCCGACATGTGCAGGTGATTCCCAACTCCGGAGGCGGGCTGCCCGGCGATGTCTTCGTCGACTTTCTCCATGTGCCCCTGGTCTGGATCCCGCACAGCTACAACGGCTGCAAGCAACACGGCCCGAACGAGCACGTGCTGCCAGCACTGCTGCGGGAGGGTCTGGCAGCCTTTACCGGTATCTGGTGGGATCTCGGCGAGGACAGCGCGCCCGGTGGCCGCGCGTGACCGCGGAGGCGCAGGCTGACGTCGCCGACGCCGGCCCCGCCCCCGCCCCCGCATCCGCGCCGCCCGTGGATGGCAGGTCCGCCGCACCGCCCCGGCTTTGGGAGATACTCGGCGTGGCGCTGCCGCTCACCGGCCTCGTGCTGCTGCTGCAATACCTGGCGAATGCCTATTCCGGGTCCTTCGCCGACGATGACGCGTCGCACTACATCAACGGTCTTCTGATCCATGATTACCTGCTGCGTGGCTTGGGCAGGTCGCCGATCGCCTATCTCATCTGGTTTCACAGCCATTACCCGCTTGTCGGCATCGGTCACTGGGCGCCCGGCTATTACCTTGTCGAGGCACTCTGGATGTTGCTGGTCTCCACCAGCCTGCACGGCACGCTGGTTCTGTCGGCCCTGGTCACTGTCACGGCTGCACTCCTCGTCTATGTCCTGTTGCGCAGCCGGGTGGGACGCATCATCGCCGTGCTGGGTGCGACAGGCTTTGTCGTCTCGCCGATCATCCAGAACGGCAGCATGGAACTCATGCTGGACATCCCCGTCGCGCTGACCTGCCTGCTCGCAACGCTCGTCTATGCGCGCTATCTGCGTGCCGGAACGGCAGGCAGCGCGCTGCTGTTCGGGCTGGTGGCGAGCGCTGCGATCATGATCAAGGGAAACGGTGCTGCCCTCGCCCTGGTGCCGCCGTTCGCGGTCCTGATCACGGGGCGGTGGAATTTGTTTCGGAGACGCAATTTCTGGCTGCCGGTTCCCGTCGTGCTGGTGCTCGCCGGCGCGTGGTATGCTATCACCTACGGCCAGGTCGCAGCAGGATTTCGTTACGCCTGGGGCATTCACTACATGCTGGTGGCGCTGCGGGCCAACAGCGTCCTTCTATACTATGGTGTCGGTCCCCTGGTGCTGATCTTCGCTGCCCTCGGTCTCGTCGATGTGCTGCGACACCACCGCGCCGATCCGACATTGGTCGCACTCGCGGCGCTTCTGCTCAGCGTCTGGGTTTTCCAGATGATCGCGCCGGCCGCGATCCAGGACCGCTATCTCGCACCGCTGCTGGCACCGGTTTTTTTCTTTGCGGGGTGCGGGTTGTTCCTGGTTTCGCAACGACTTGCCCGCCAGGCCCGGTCGCCTGCGATCCTGCGATCGGTTCTGGTCGCCATCACGGCTCTCTCGATGGTTCCCGCGGCATTATCGGCAAACTACCTTCCCGACAACGGATATTTTGCGGCAGCGCGTCTGGTGCGACGCCTTGTCCCCGCGAAGAACCCGGTGGTCCTGGTGGTGACCCCTCCGCCAGGGGAGGGCGCCATGATCTCCGCGCTGGCATCGATGGATCCGGCGCGCCCCAGCCTTTTTGTCGTCCGTGGATCGCGCCTTCTAGGCGGGGGTGGCTACAACAACAGTCAATACGTTCCGCGGTTTGCCCATGTCAGCCAGGTGATGGCCGCGATCGATCATTACGGCATTCCGCTTCTCGTCTTTCGCGACGACAGCTGGGTGCATGCGTGGGAGCATATCCGCCAGGTGAAGGAGGCAGCGCTTCGGGAAGGAACGCGATGGCAGGTCGTCGCACGCACCGGACCGGCCGCCGACCCGGTCATCATCATGCGCCTCCTGGAAAACGATCAGCGGACGGTCGATCCACGCGCGCTGGTGCGCCTCAGTGGTCCCAAGGCGTTGCGGCCGCAGCGCCGGCGCCGAAGCGGCCGATGAAGGCTCGAAGCCACTACGATGGAGCGACGTCGTGAAAATCGCCATGATTGCCCCGCCCTGGATCAGTATTCCGCCCGCGACATATGGCGGCACCGAGTCCA